>JAEUJR010001004.1 GCA_016793585.1 Archangium sp. | reverse complement strand
GTCGACGAAGCCGAGGTGACGGCGATGAAGCAGTCACTGCAAGTCCTCGAGCCGTGACGTTCAGCGCGCCTTCGACGCGAGCCCGACCGACAAGCTGATCGACAGGTTGCTCTGCACCGCGCCCATCATCTCGTCGAGCTCGGCCTCACTCACGCGAAGTCGCTCGGCCAGCCGCCGGCGCGTGGTCGAGACGAGCTGTTCACGCGCAGCGCCCAGCCACCTCGCCGCCGTCGCGCGGTGCACGTCATAGACCTTGCCGATGTCGTCGATGCTCAAGCCCTCCACGAGGCTCATGCGCAGCACGCTCCGCTCACGGGGCTCGAGCGCTGCGAGGGCTTCGGCGAAGACGGCCTTGAAGTGCGTGCGGTGTTGCAGCTTGAGAAAGCGCAGCTCGGGGTCGGCGTCGGGAGCCGGAAGCGCTCCCAGCCCATCGTCTGACGTCTCTGCGTTCTTCGCAGCGCCACGCCGGAGCTTCTGGGCCGCGCGAACGGCCAACACCTTGAGCCACACCGCGAGCGCGCCACGGCCCGAGTACATGAGAAACGCCGAGGTCTGCCCCGACGCAGGAGCGAAGAACTGTGCACGCAGCTGTTGAAGCGTGTCGGCCGAGAGTTCGCGCCCGTCATCGAGCTTGCCGAGGACGCGAGTGAGCGGAGCGAGGAACACCGTCTCGAACACGTTCACTGCTTTCGCGTCGCCGTCGAGACACGCGGCGCACAGCAGCAGCCCTTCTCCCGACAGGCCGGCGAGCTCTTCAGCCCTCAGACCCGATGGAGCCACCTTCGCGACGTGCGCCACGAAGCGCTCGAGCGTCACGTCGAGCGCCGGCCACGCCTCACGGCCCTGCGTGAACAGCGAGAGCAGCGCGGCGCCGAGCTCGGGCGAGCCTTGTTTCCCGGTCGCGCTCCAGGTCTCGAGCGCCGAGGCCGCCGTCTCCGTCGCCATGGCGTGAAGATAGCGTCGTTCTGCAGTCTGAGTCCCTGTGAGCTTGTCAGCCAGGCCGTAGTTACGATGTAATTCCTTCATGAACGCTCGGCTCATTCGAATTGGGAACTCCCGAGGAGTTCGTCTTCCGAAGACGGCGATTGAAGAAGCGGGCCTTGCTGACGAGGTCGAACTCATCGTCCGGAAGGGGAGCATCACCCTGCGCCCTCGCACCCGACGCCGCGAGGGGTGGGCCAAGGCTGCTGTCGAGTGCCACGCCCGCGGAGATGACACGCCTTTGCTCGGAGATTTCCCCAACGACTTCGATGAGGGCTGGTGATGGCGAAGCGGGGTGAGGTCTATCTCGTCAGTCTCGACCCGACCGTCGGTGCAAAGATGCAGAAGACGCGGCCCGCCGTGGTCGTCTCGCCTGACGAACTCAATGTGGCGTTGGCGACGGTGGTGGTCGTGCCTCTGACGACCGGTCGTGCATACCCCTTTCGTCCTCAGACACGGGTCGGGGGCAAGCCCGGGGTGGCAGCCGTCGATCAGGTTCGAACCGTCGACAAGCGCCGGCTTTCTCGCCGAGTCGGTGTGCTTTCTGAGCACGCCCTCACCAATGTGCTCGAGGCCCTCGCGGAGTTGTTCGCACCCTGAGTTCGTGTCGTCTCCGGCTTCTTTCGCCTCCTTGCACGCTTGGTTGCGACATTTCCCGGGTGCCCGGCTCCTTCCGGCATGCGCTCGTTTCTGCTGCTCGTGGGGCTGTCGCTGCTCGGTTGTCAGACGAAGGCCGTCGTCGTGCGGACGCAGGAGTGTTCGCGCTCCTGTCCGGGCTGTTGCGACGCGACGGGCACGTGCCTCACCGGTGAAGACGACGACGCGTGCGGCGCACCGCGGAGCGCCTGCCGTTCCTGTGGTGCTGGTTCGACCTGTCGCGCCGGGTCCTGCGAAGTGATCATGGCCGACGCGGGCGTGACTCCGGTGGACGCGGGCGTGACGCCGGTCGTCGACGCGGGGGTGGTCGCGCTCGACGCGGGCGCCAGTCAGACGCCGTGTCCTCCCGATGGCTGGTGTCTCGACGGTCTGGGCGCAGGCGGTCAGCCGCTCGTCACCGCGAACCTGCGCTCGGTCTGGGCGACGTCGCCCACCGATGTCTGGGTCGTCGGCGATGGCGCCACCGTGCTGCACTTCGACGGCCTCGCCTGGAGCGCCGTGAACGCTGGCCTCACCGACGACCTCTTCGCCGTCTGGGCGAGCGGGCCGAACGACGTGTGGATCTCCGGCGGCTCGGGCGACCCGTCGCAGAACATCGGCGTCATCGCGCGGTTCGACGGCAGCGCGTGGCGGGTCGTCTCGCGCAACCTGCGCCGCATCGACGCCATCTGGGGCTCACGCGCCGACGACGTCTGGTTCGGTGGGCCGCAGGGCACGCTGCTGAAGTGGAACGGCGCGGCGCTCACGCCGGTCGCGAGCAACACGACGAAAGACCTCGTCGACTTCGCGGGCTCGGGCGGCCGCATCTGGGCCGTCGGCTCGTCGGGGCTCATCCTCGAGAACGCCGCCGGTACCTGGAGCGAGGTGCGCACGAGCATGACGAACGGCCTCACCTCGGCCATCGCGTTCGGCAACACGCTCACCTGGGCTGCAGGTGGCAACGGGGCGCTCGCGACGTGGGACGGCACGACGTGGCGAACGCCGGGCATCGGGCAGGACGTCACCGTGATGGGGCTGTGGGGCGCGCGCCCTGACGCGGTCTGGAGTGTCGGCCCTGAAGGCGAGATTCACCTCTTCTCCGGGGTGACGCAGGTCTCGAAGAAGGTCAGCCCGACGACGCGTTTCCTCCGCGACGTGCATGGCAGCGACGAGCGCAACGTGTGGGCCGTCGGCTTCGGCGGCGTGATTCTGAGGTACCGGCCGTGAGCGTGCGACTTCTGGTTGCTGCCCGGCTCCACACGAACATGAGACTGCCGACCCTCGTGTTGCTGGTGATGCTCTCGGCCTGTCAGTGCGGAGAGCGCGTGATGGGCTCTGGCTCCCGCTTCGTGGTCGAGCCCGTGTCGGTGGAGTTCGGTGACGTGGCTGCGGGAAGGGTCGAGCTGAAAGAGCTCGTCGGGCGCGTGGTGGGGCGCGCCGGCGTGCAGCTCTCGGCCGTGTCCATCGAGCAGGGCGCCTCGAAGCCGTTCTCGACGACGCTCGCGCCGCGGCTGGTGAACCCGGGAGACGAGGTTCGCTTCGTGGTGCAGTACCGGGCTCCGTCGAGCGCCTCGGCCGACGTCGGCGTGCTCGTCATCGACCTCGATGGAGACCAGGTGCGCGTGCCGCTGTCGGCGCGCGTGCCAGCGAGCTGCGCTCCGCGCACGAGCTGCCTGGTGCTCGAGAGCGTCACCGCCGAGTGCGGCCAGCAACCCGATGGCTGCGGTGGCTTCGTCAGCTGTGGCACCTGCGCCATCGGGCAGCAGTGCGTCTCGCAGCGCTGCGTCGACGTTGCGCGTGACGCAGGGCTCGCCGTCGATGCGGGCCAGCCCTTCGACGCAGGGGCTCCGGTCGATGCGGGGAGCGCCCTCGATGCGGGAACGGCGGTCGATGCGGGCGTCTGTCTTCCCACCTCGTGCACGGCGCGTGGCGCCGTCTGTGGTTCGCTCGACGACGGCTGCGGAGCGACGCTGAACTGTGGCGCCTGTGGCAACGGCGCGAGCTGCCAGCAGAACGCGTGCGTCTGCTCTGGTGGCGCCGAGCAGTGCGGTGACGGCGTCGACAACGACTGCGACGGCAACGTCGACTGCACCGACTCCGACTGCGCGAGCGTGATGGCGTGTGCGCAGCCCGTGTGCACCATCACCACGCCCGAGGTGCAGGTCACCGCCGCGCCGTCCAACGCGTTCACGGCCTTCATCGCCTCGGTGGGCAACGGCGAGTGGGGCGTCATCGCGCACGAGTCGTTCGGCAACTCGAACCTGCGCTACAGCTATCAGCGGCTCGACGCGCAGTTGGCGACGGTGGGCGCTCCGGCCCCGATGGTCGGCATGCTCGCGGCGCACAAGCCCTTCGCCGCGTGGACCGGCTCGGAGTTTGGCCTCGCGTGGAGCGACACGCGCAACCAGAGCAACGACGTCTACTTCACGAGGCTCTCGCGCACGGGCCAGCGCATGCTCGCAGCAGACGTCGCGGTCTCGACGTTGCCGGGCCTCGAGTTCCCCGCGTCAATTGGGTGGAACGCCGGCGCGCAGGAGTTCGGCGTGGTGTGGGGCGACAGCCGGCCGCCCGCGCAGGGCAACGACCGCTCGCTCTTCTTCCGTCGAGTCAACGCGCAGGGCCAGACCATCGGCGCCGAGGTGTCGCTGACGCCGAACCCCATGGGCATCACCACCGACTACAGCGACGTCGTGTGGGGCGGCAGCAACTGGGGCGTCGTCGCCACGCAGCTGCGCAACGGCTCGCCGTACATGCTCTTCCACCGGCTCTCGTCGACGGGTGCGCCCGAGCTGAACGAGACGCAGCTCAACGCGGTGGGGCAGGGCGCGTTCCAGCCGCGCATCGCCACGTCGCCGAACCACTACGGCGTCGTCTTTCAGGAGTACCGCGGCACCGCCTTCACGCAGAGTGACATCATCTTCACGCGGCTCGCGAAGAGCGGGCCGGCGAGCGCGGTGCGGGTGCCGCTGACGACCTCGGGCAGCGCGACGTTGCCGACGGTGGTGTGGACTGGCGCCGGCTGGCTCGTCTTCTTCGCCGACCAGCGCACGGGGGTCTCGCGCATCTGGGCCACGCGGCTCGACGCGAACGGTGTGCGGGTGGGCAGCGATGAACTCGTCTCGTGCATGCCCGGCGCGGCGTCGTTTCCACATGCGTCGTTCGACGGCACGCGCGTCGCGGTCGTGTGGACGTCGAACGTGGGCGGGTTGTCTCAGGCGTTCGTGAAGTCCTTCGTGCCCTGAAGCGGCGTGGTGGACAGGCGCGGGCGGGGGTGAGAATTCTCCGGCGTCCCCCGCTCCGGAGCCCCCGTGACGAAATCAGACCTGCTGTCGCTGCTGAAGAATGAAGTCTCGGTGTCCGAGCTGGCAGCGCGCCGGGGTGTGACCGAGGGCGAAGTCGTCGCCGCCCGTGATGCCTTCCTCGTGGGGGTCGAGAGCCGCAGGTCGCCTTCGGCGTTGTTGGCCATCGTCGTCGCCGTCGTGGTGAGCGTGGTCGCGACGCGTGCAGCCGCCGCGGGCACGTGTGCGCAGACGCTGCCTGCGCCGCTCGCGACGATGTGCTCCGACGAGCCGGCGACGGCGGCCGA
>JAEUJR010000985.1 GCA_016793585.1 Archangium sp. | reverse complement strand
ACCTCGACCACGACGACGCTCGCGTTCAAGCCGAACGCCGCGGGTGAGTACCGCTGGCGCGTCGCGGCCATCGACGAGCGCGGCACACCCGGCGACTGGAGTCAGGAGAGCGTCTTCAAGGTTCGTCTCGGCACGCCCGTGCCGCGCGGAGACTCCTCCACGCCGCTCAAGCTCGATCTCGCGTGGACGCCAGTCGTCGGTGCCTCGCAGTACCGCGTCGAGATCGCCACCGAGCGCGACTTCAAGGTCGTCGTCTCGTCAGGGGTCGTCAACGCCTCGCAGTTCCGGGCGACCGACGTCGCGCCCGGCAAGGTGTGGTGGCGCGTGCAGGCCCGTGACGACAAGGGCCATACGTCGCTCTTCAGCGAACCCAGAGCCGTCGAGGTCGTGGCGCCTGACCCGCTCGCGAACGTGATCTGGATCGCTCCCGAGCAGGACCTCGTCGTGAAGCCGGGTGAGCCTGTCGAGATCGCCTGGAGCCGGGTCGACAAGGCCGTCTTCTACGAGCTCGAGGTCGACGGTCAGATTCTGCAGGTGCCGTCGGCGCCGAAGACGCTGAACGATCTCGTCGAGGGGGCCCACGCCGTCCGTATTCGGGCGAAGGGCAACGCGAGCCGCGTCTCGTCGTGGACCGAGCCGAGGGAGATCTTCGTCGGCGTTCCGCCCGTCGCGCGCGCCGAGGTCACGCTGGTCGGTGACGAGGTTCGACTGGTGATGAAGGACGGCAAGGGCCGGCCAGTCATGGACATCTCGCCGCGGCTGTCCGTTCAGAAGGGCCTCATCGACGCGGCGGTGCCCCGTGACGGCTTCTTCTCGGCGAAGTGGTCGCCACCGGGAGATGGCGAAGACGTGCTGCGCATCGAGGAGCGCGAGTTCACCTCCGAGCTCGATCTCGTCCGCCCGCTGCCGCCCGTCGTCTCCATCGCCGCGCGCGCGGGTGGGTTGTTCAACTTCTCGTCGGTCTCGTCTCCCACCGCAACACTCGGGGTCACCGTTCGGCTGCCCGTGTTGTCGCGTCGGCTCGGCGTCGAGGCGCGCGCGGGCGTGTACTCGGCGTCGCGCTCGGTCGACTTCGGGCCCGAGAAGATCGAGGCGCGAGCCTGGGTGTTTCCCTTCAGCCTGCTCGTGGGCTGGCATCAGCCCGTCGGCGCGTTCGTGCTGCACGGCGGCATCGGTCCCGCGTTTCAGCTCGCGCTGCTCTCCGTTGGCTCCTCACGGGAGACGCGCGTCGTCGGCGATCTCGAGCTCGCGTTCGCGATCGGCCGCAAGGTGGGCCCTGGGTACCTCGAGGTCGAGCTCTCGGGGCTGTTCGGAAATCTCGATGGGCAGCTCGCGAAGGTCTCGACGAGCGGGTTGGGGTTGCGGGTGGGGTCTTCGTTCGAGCTGGGAGGTCCCTGAATGACTCGACTGTCGATTCGCGCCCAGGTGGTGCTGCTCATCAGCCTGCTGCTGATGGCGGCCATGGCGCTGTACCTCACGCTCGCGACCCGCATCGTCACGCGAGACAAAGAAGCCACCGTCTACGACGTGAACGCCCTCGTCGCTGGCGCCGTGGCCGATCAGGTCGAGACCACCGTCGATGGCTTCACCGACAAGCTGCGCTACTTCGGCCAGGAATACGCGAGCACACCCGGTGACGCAGAGCGGCGCGCGAAGTCGTTGTTCTCGGCCGATGACGAAGTGCTCTCGCTCGAGGTCGACACCGTCTCGGAGGCCGGCGTGGAGCGCGCGTTTCTCTTCGTCGACGCCGACCGCCTCTCGACGTTGAACATCGAGCGTGAAGACATTCTGCTGGCGCGCAAACAGACGCCGGTTCCGTTCGACGTGGTGCGGAAGTCGGGCGTGCTGCTGCAGAACGCCAGCCTCGCGCCCGACCTGGCGCTGCTGCGGCTCTCGGTCGTCACCGCCGACGGCAAGGCCGTCATCACGGCAGACCTTCGCCCCGAACGCCTGCTGCGCACCGTCAACACCGGCAGCGTGACCCGCGTCTTCCTCGTCGACTCCATCGGCCGCGTGCTCGCGCATCGTGACGCGTCGAAGGTCATCGCGCACGAGGACTTCTCGGGGCTGACGCCGGTGAAGAGCGCACTGAGCGGCAAGGCGGCCCGCGGGGCCGAGCAGTACGACGGCGAAGGCGAGCAGCGCCTGGCCAGCTACGCGCGCGTGGGGCAGGGGCTCGCGGCCGTCGTCGCCGAGGTACCCGTCGCCGAGGTGTTCGGGGCGACGCGGGAGCTGTCGAGCCGCTCCCTGCTCTTCGCCGCAGGCATCGTCGCGCTCGCCCTCGTGCTGGCCGTCTTCCTCTCTCGTGCCCTCACCGCGCCGCTGCGACGGCTCAGCGACACCATGGCCGTCATCTCGAAGGGTGAGTACGGCGTCGAGGTGCCTGTCGAAGGCGCGCCCGAGATTCGTTCGGTGGGCACGGCGCTCAACGAGATGAGCCGGGAGCTGATTCGCCGCAGCGACGACCTGCAGCGCGCGCACAACAACCTCGTGCAGTCCGAGAAGCTGTCGGCGGTCGGCGAGCTCGCCGCCAGCGTCGCGCACGAGGTGAAGAACCCGATGGTCGGCATTCTCGGCTTCGCGCAGCTGGGCAAAGAGGCCGACACGATGGCCGAGGCGAAGGAGTACTTCGGCCTCATCGAGTCGGACACGCAGCGGGCGAACAAGATTCTGCAGAACCTGCTCGAGTTCGCGCGGCCACCCGAGATGGAGATGGAGCCGCTCGCCGTGAACGAGGTGCTCCAGGGCGCCCTGACGTTGTGCCGGCATCAGCTGCAGATGCAGGGCGTGAAGGTCGAGACCGCGTTCGGAGACGGGCTCGGTGGCATTCTCGGCAACAACAACCAGCTGCGGCAGGTGCTCCTCAATCTGATGATGAACGCGGGCCAGGCGATGGCCGACTCGCCGACGAAGCGTGTGACGGTGGCGACGGCGGCCGACGGCGACTTCGTGAAGGTGCTCGTCTCGGACACCGGCCCGGGCATTCCTCCCGAGGTGATGCAGAACCTCTTCAAGCCCTTCTTCACCACCAAGCGGCGCGGCCTCGGCACCGGCCTGGGGCTCTCGGTGTCACGCAGCATCATCGAGGCCCACCGCGGAACGCTCACCGCGGAGTCGACCGTCGGGCAGGGCGCGACGTTCATCATGCGCCTGCCGGTGAAGAAGAGCTGAGTCTTCCCCTGAATCGGCGCACGCAGGCGGCGCTTCGACAGGCCGTCGAGCACGGCGGCGATGCAGGGGGGGCAGGCACGTCACGCCAGGTTTCGAGCAGCGCGACGACGCCTTGGTCGAGGGTTCGTTACTGCTCGAGCACCAGCTTCTTCGCTTCGATGAGCAGCTCGTCACTGCCCTGGTGCACCGACACCCACGAGGCCGTGTTCTCGGTGCGCGCCCACATCGACACGCCGTCGCCGATGGCCAGCTCGAGGAAGCCCCTGGCCTTGCCCTTCTGCGAGTAGTCGAGGCGAAGCGCGACCGTCGGCTCCTTGCCGTTCGGCAGCTCACCCTTGCCGAGCACCTCGGTGACGATGAGGCGGCCCCAGACCTTGTCGTGCCAGTTCTTCACGAGCTCGTCGGGTTTGTCCGGAGTGGCTGCGCGCGCGACCTTCGCCGTCGTCGGAATCTCGGCGTTCGTCTGCACGAACGAGGCTTCTTTGCCTTCGGACTTCACGGTGAAGGCGTCGAACTCGCTCTGCTTGAAGACGTGCAGGCGGCGGTCGACGAGCACCTGCGACTGCGGGTCGAAGTCCGACAGGAGCGAGCCGGGCAGCAGGTAGACCTCGCCCGTGCGCTCTTCCTGAATGTACGTGCCGAAGATGCCGGGCAGCGTCTTTGCCACCTTGAAGACGCGCGCGGTGCTCGCCACCATCAGCTCGAGCTTGCGGTCGGTGCCCGTGAGGCCCAGCTCGCCAAGCTTCTCGTCCGAGAGCACGCCCAGCGCGCGCGTCGCCTCGAAGGGCATGAACTTCTGCAGCGCCGTCTCGGCCCGCTCGTTTGCCTTCACCTCGCGCGTTGGAGCCACCTTCGGCGCCTTCATCGACACCTCGATGAAGCCCGCGTCGATGACGCCGCCATCGGCGTCGAGCCCACCATCGGCAGGAACGAACGTCGTCGTCACGCCGGCATCGGGCGGCGCGGGCTCCTTGCCGGGAATCCACCCCGAGGTCACCCAGAGCTCACCCTCGACGCGCTTGAGCGTGAGAAAGCGCTGGCCGTCTTCGTACTTCACCGACTCCAGTGACTGCTTGCTCGCGTCGAGCACCTTCACGTTCGTCGAGGCCGCCGCCGTCTCTTTGGGGCGCTGCCAGGTGGTGTACGCGGCGAGCAGGCCCAGCCCCGCCAGCGCTCCCGTCATCGCGACGCTTCGGGCCTTCACGACTTCACCTCCTGCTGCTTGCGCGGCCGGCTCGTGCGCCGCCGCATGACGAAGCCCAGCGCCAGCACCGCCACGGGCGCGAGGAACGTGGTGCCGTAGAACCACACCGAGTCTTCCTTGCGCGTGCGCGTCATCGGCACGTCGAGCTCGCTGTTGGTGTTGCCCTGCAGCTGCTCTTCACCGAGCAGCCACTTGAGCCCGTCGACGACGAGGTACTGGTTGCCCTGCAGCAGCGGCAGCACGTCATCGGCGATGCCGTCGGAGTCTCCCAGCACCAGCACGCGCAGCTCGTCTTCGAGCTTGTTGCTGGCGGCGCGGCGCGTGACGGCCGAGAGCACGCCGTAGGCCTGACGCACCTCGGTCGGAGCGTCGTACTCGAAGTTGTTGTTCACGTCGTTCCACGTCGTCGACTGCGAGCGCAGCGCCATGTCGATGACGAGATCGGCCGGGTGCGTCTGCAGCTCGGTGATGGC
>JAEUJR010000391.1 GCA_016793585.1 Archangium sp. | reverse complement strand
CGGGACTGCGACTGCTGGCGGAACTGCGACTGCTGGCGGGACTGCGACTGCTGGCGGGACTGCGACTGCTGGCGGAACTGCGAGTGCTGGCGGAACCGCGAGTGCTGGCGGAACCGCGAGTGCTGGCGGAACGGCGAGTGCCGGCGGGACTGCGACTGCTGGCGGGACTGCGACTGCTGGCGGAGCTGCGACTGCTGGCGGAACGACGACTGCCGGCGGAACTGCGACTGCTGGCGGAACCGCGAGTGCTGGCGGAACCGCGAGTGCTGGTGGGACTGCGACTGCAGGTGGAACCGCGACCGCAGGTGGAATGGCTGGCGGATCAGCGGGCGGGAGCGCAATGCTGACCTGCGCCTCACTCCCTTCCGCAAACACCTCGCAGCAGGTCGCGATTCTCGAAGCCGATCCCACCTGCGCGCAGAGCTTCATCACCCTGCTCGAGCAGACGCCGACCACCTATCGCGACGCGTTCATCACGTTGGTGCGCTCGCCCAACGTCTCCGACGAGATCTTCTCGATCGTCTACGACGAGGTGCGCTTCAGCCGCTTCCGCTTCGACGCGGCCACCGTCGACTACCTCTACGCAAACTTCCCCGGAGCCGTCGCTGCCTGCACGAACAACTACCGCTGCGGCGACTGGAACACGTTCATCCTCTCGGCGATGTACCGCGGAGAGATGTACCGCTGCCCGACGCTGACCGGACTCACCGAGCCCGCGCTGCTCGCGATCGTTCCCTACGGCGACTACTACTGCACCGAGTCGGTCGCCTCGGGTCTGGCTCCGCTCTCGAACGCTTCGACCATCGCCTCGCTGCTCACGACCCTCTCGACGCACCCGCGTGGTTGGTCTCGTCGCAACGCGATTCGCATCATCGGCCGCTTCGCCGAGCGGCCCTCGGGAGATCCCGCGCGTGCCCTCGTGCTCGTCAGCCAGGTCAGCACCGCCGCCGAAGCCCGCCTGAGCGTCGACCTCGAAGCGAACGTGCTGCACGACTGCATCTGGGTGCTCGACACGTTCTTCTACCCCTACCTGCCGATGCAGCCCGAGCTGGAGGCCATCGCGCTCGGCACCACCTTCGACACCACGCTGCGGTTCCGCGCGGCGGCGGCGCTGTCACGGCTCATCAACTCGAAGGCGGGCGCGCTCAGCGCGGGTGATCAGGCGTACCTGACGTCGGCGCTCTCGGCGAACGACGAGTGGGTGCGTGCGCAGGCGGCGTACACGATCGAGGCGATGCCTGCGGCGAAGCTGACGCCCTCCATCACGTCGGCGCTGACGATGACGCTGCAGACCGCCTACGCCGCCGAGCTCGTGCTCAACCCGAAGGTCTACATGGCGCGCGCGCTCGACCGGCTCAACGGCACGATGCTCACCGCCACGCTGCAGACGACCTACGAACAGCAGCACCTCGGCAACCGCGCCGACGCGGGCACGTACACGATTCGCAGCGGCCTCGACGCGGGAGCGCTGCCCGGCTTCCTCTCGCTGATGAGCGACGAAGCGACCGCCTTCCACGACATTCTCGGAGCGAACTTCAACGCGCCCGTCGCGAACGATCCCAACCCGGGCATGACGCTCATGCTGTTCGCCACGCGCGCGCGCTACCAGGAGTACATGGACGCGTTCGTCGGTTACGGCTCGTCGGCGGGCGGCCTGTACATCGAGGCGTCGGGCACGCTGTACACGTACGAACGCACGCCGGCCGAGAGCATCTACACGGTGCGCGAGCTCATTCAGCACGAGTTCGGCCACTACCTGCAGGGCCGCTTCGTGTACCCGGGCCTCTGGAGTGACCCCGGCTACCACACGCAACCGCGCGGCTGGGCCGACGAGGGCTTCGCCGAGGTGCTGGGCGGGCTCGCGTTCGACGGCGGCACGTACGCGATTCGCGGAAGGCCGCAGCACGTGAGCGCCATCTGCGCGGCGCAGCCGTTCCGGCAGCTGAACGACCTCACCACGCAACGCATCGGCTACGACCAGGCCGGCGTGTTCGACTACTCGAACGGCTGGGCGCTCAACTACTGGCTCTTCACGCAGGAGCGCACGAAGGCGCAGGCGTTGTTCACGTCACTGCGTTCGCTCACCTACACACAACCGAACTGGGCGAGCGTCGCGGGCTTCGCGTCGATGAACGCCGCGCAGTCGAGCTGGCATGCAGTGCTGAGCGGCTGGTGCGCGAACGGTGGGCCGGCGGGGCCCGGCGGCATTCCGGCGTCGCTGCGGCCCATCTTCGCGCCGAACGACAGCGTGTGCCGCGAGGTGGAGCGCGCAGGGTCGCTGCCGAACGCGTTGCCGCCGAGAGGTCCGTTGCCGCAGTGAAGCGTCTTCCATGGATCGACGGTGGAGCCGGCTTCGTCGTCGGCGTGCTCGTGCTCGCGCTCCGTCAGTTCTTGACGGACTTCTACGGGCTCCCGCTCGAGGTGATGACGTTCATCGGCGCGGCGAACGTGGCGTACTCGGTGATCGGTTTCTCACTCGGCGCCCTGAAACCCCGCCCCGCGTGGCTGCTCTGGGTTCTCATCGCCGCAAACCTCGGGTGGGCGATCGTCTCGACGGTGATGGCACTGACGCACTGGTCGTCAGCGCACGTATTCGGCCTGCTTCACATCGTCGCAGAAGGGCTCTTCGTCACGCTGCTTGCGTCGCTCGAGTACCGGCACCGCGAGGCGATTCTGCGAGCTCAGTAGTTGCGCAGGTCGTCGTGATCTTCTTCCTTCGGCTTCGCAGGCGCGGGTGGAAGATCGTCCTTCTTCTTCTCGGTCTTCTTCGCAGGCGGCTCACTCGCCCGCGGGCGATCGTCGCGCAGATCTTCTTCGACTGGCTTCTTCGACTCGGCCTTCGGCGTCATCACGATCGCGTCATCTGTCTTCTTCGCGGCGACGGGCTCGGGCTCGCTCTTCTTCGACACCACCGGAGCAGGCGGCTCTTTCTTCTTCTCGTCGACCACTTTCAGCTCGGTGCGCGACGACTTCGGCAGCTCGCTGTCTCGAACCTCTTCACGCGGCGGGCGCGACTCCGACTCCTCCGACGCCTTCGCCTTCTTCGTCTTCTTCGGAGCCTCTTCGACCGGCGCAGGTGCGGGGCGGTCGTCACGCAGATCATCCCCCGGAGACGGCCGCCGCTCTTCGTCATCGGTCGACTTCGACTTCGTCACCGCCGTGCGCGTCGGCATGCCGTGCTCATCGACGTCGCCACTCACGGGTGACTTGTCGAGCGAGCCGTTGTCGAGCGCGTTGTTCTTCGTCTCGAGCTCACGCTCCTCGCAGGTCGTGAACTTCTTCTGACACTTCTTCAGGCACTTGTTCAGCTTCTTGGGCGCGTCGGCGCGAATGGAGCTGTGCTCGAGCGAGCAGTCCTCTTTGCACTCCGAGAGCGTCTCGGCGCACTCGTTCACCTGCGCAGCTGCAGCGAAGGGAAGCAACACCAGCAGGGCCAGAAGTCGTCGCACGGGCATGAGTGTACAAGGAGTTGGAACGAACGTTGCTGTCGACGCAGGGCATGGGCGTTTTGTTCCGATTGCTGTGTCTGGCCTTCCTCGTCGGCGTGTCGGGGAAGCCACAGAAGCAGCCAAAGCTCGTGGAAGTGCCCGTGAAGACGGGAGACGTCGTGCTGCAGACCTCGACGTCGAGCCGCTCCGCGTTGATTCGCCGGGTGAGCTCGAGCCCCTACTCGCACGTCGGCCTCATCGAGGTCGCGAACGACGGCGTGTTCGTCATCGAGGCGGTGCAGCCCGTGTCGCGAACGCCGTGGAAGACGTGGCGCGCGCGTGGCGTGGGCGGAAAGGTGACCGTGCTGCGCGCGAAGGAGCTCGACGCCGACACGCTCGCGAAAGTCGTCGCGACCGCGAAGACCTGGCTCGGCAAGCCGTACGACGCGCGCTACCAGTGGGACGACGACACGCTCTACTGCAGCGAGCTGGTGACGAAGGCGTTCGAGCTGGGCGCAGGCGTCACCGTCGGCACGCAGCAGCAGGTGAAGTCGCTCGAGCTGAGCGCCGCTGATCTCGCGCTCGGCCCGAAGCTCGGCATCGACCCCGAGCAGACACTCGTCACGCCACAAAGCGTCGCCGTCGATTCACACCTCGAGCTCGTGCACACCGACTTCGCGGCGCGCTGAACGAGTACGCTTCGGCGCATGCTCGCCACGGTCCTCGCAGTCGCGCTCTCGCAAACGCCCACCATCGCCGACGTGTGGAAGTCGCTCCCCACCGAGGGGAGCGCGTGTGGGGAAGCGCTGATCTTCGACTACGGCTTCGAAGGCGGTCTGCGGAACTTCTACTGCCGCGCCGCGCAGGCGCTGCCGTGGAGATCCTTCGTCGCCCTCGCGCCCGTGAAGCCGTTCCTGTCGGGGCCGCACAAGGGCTCGCTCGACCTCGCGAACGCCGATCAGTTCGGCCGCTACAACCCCGAGTTCGTGAAGTGGGCGACGAAGGCGCTGATCCCTGCGGCGACCGACGCACAGCTGCGAAAGCAGACCCAGCCCGTCTACGACAAACAGGTTCGGCTGCTCGCGCGCGTCTATTGGCTCACGTGGCGGGTGATCAGCGCCGACCCGAAGTGGCTCTCGTCGGAGCGCGAGCTGTACCTGAAGTCGATCGCCCAGCACGAAGACGTCTACGGGCCGACGAAGGACCTGTACCACGGGGTGCTCTCGTCTCTTCCCGAGGACGACCCGAACCTCGCGCGATCGGCGACGACCTGGTGGCTGCGCAGGAGCATCGACGAGACCGCATCGCTCTGGTTCGAAGGCCTCGAGAGGTTGCTGACGACCTACGACCAGCCGTGGCTGTCGAAGCAGCGACGCGCGAAGTTGCCCGCGCCGCCCCGCCGCTGATCAATTGGAGCTGACGCCGGTCTTCCGATTGATGGTGACGCTCCGGTTCAGCCTCGTGTCGGAGTTCACGCGCCCCTCGACGCGCAGCTTCCCGTCGACGCGAAGATCCTTCTGGGAGTCGTAGGCGAAGCGCCCTTCTCCCGTGACGCGCACCTGATTCGCCTTGAGCGCCGTGGGGCCGGCCTTCGCGGTGAGCTCCTGCGCGGTGATGTCCCACGCGAGCTGCTTCGCCTCGACCGCGACGCGCCCGGGAGCGATGTCGATCGTTCCCCCGCGCCCCTGCAGCCGGCCGTGCTCGACGTTCAACGTCTTGCCCGACTGCTTCACGTTCACGTCGGCGAGGCTGGCGTCGAGCGAGTCGAGCGAGCCCTTGAGCGTGAGCCCCTTCGCCTGGCTGAACGACACCGCGCCTTCGAGGTGGCTCGGCCCCAGCTCGATGGAGCCGCCACGATCGGCGCCGGTGGAGGTCATGCGCGCGCCCTTCAAGTCGCCAGCGAACGAACCAACCGTCACCGACGCATTGCTGATGGCAGGCAGTCCATCGAGCTTCGGCAAGCCGCGCGCATCGAGTGGAACTTCGGCGTGCAGCGAAACGGCTCCACCCGACAACTTGCCTTTGCCGAGTGACACGTAGTCGCCGGTCTCCGACTTTCGAACCACCGCATCAGTCGCGAGCGAAAGGTTCGAGAGCGCTCCGTCGACGACGGCCTTGTCGCCTTCACGCCGGTAGGAAAGCCGAAGCTCGCCACGGCCCTGCCCGCCCTTCATCGCCACGTCATCGCGCGCGACCGTCACGCCATCGACCGCGACCGAGCCCGTGAGCTCTCCCGCCATCGGCGTTCCGTGGAACGACAGCTTCGAGCCTTCTCCCAGCTCGAGCGCTCCACCGGGCAGACCGATGCGGCCCTTCGAGAACGTCGCGTTCGAGATGTCGAGCTGGGCGTGCGAGAGATCGACGAAGCCAGGCCCATCGCCACCGCCTCCGCCGCTTCCTCCGGTGCGCTTCGCCGCGAGCTCGCCGAGCTTCTCCATGTCGGCCGGCACCCGCACGCCCGGAATCGGAACGCTGAGCGTCTGCCCGGCGACCTTCACGTCGGCGTGCACGCGGTGATTCTCGTCGACGCGCACTCCGAGCACTTCGACGCCAGCAGCCTTCACGCCACCGCTCACCGTCGCGCGCGTGTCGTTGGCGACGATCTTTCCGTCCTTCACCGAGAGCGCGAGGTCGAGCTTCGAACCGGGCGGGAACTTCACGACGTCGATGCCCAGCGCCTCGATGCTGCCCTGCAGCGGCACGCTCGCGTTCACGGTTCCATCACGCAGCAACTTGAGCGCCTCGACGGGCGCTCCTGCCGCCGGCGGTGCAGAGATGCCCGCGAGCTGTGCAGCTGACGTCTTCTTCACGTCAGCGGCCGAGACGACGGGCACCGGCTCCTTCAACGAGCCCACACCGGGCTGGCCGGGCGTCGCGACGCCGACGTAGCCGCCGATGCGCGCGGCGAGCCCGACCTGCGCGTTCTGAAACGTGAGCCGATCGTCCGACAGGTGCGCGTCGTCGATGCTCACCTTCACGCGACCTTCCACATCGGTGGGGTGCAGCTTCACGCCCGCGATGGTCGAACGATCGAGGTTCAGCGAACCCGCCTTCACCTTCGCGTCGACCGTCACCGAGCCGCGCAGGTCGGTCTTGCCCTGCGAGACCTCGACGTTGCGAACCTGCAGCGCCGCGCGACCACCGGCTTCGAGCTCGACGGTGTTGTCTCCGACCTTCAGCGAGCCACCCGCGAGCACCGCGTCGAGCCGGCTGCCTGGGCCAACCTTCACCTTCGAGACCTTGCCGAGCGAGAGTTCGTTGATGGTCAGCTCGGCTCCACTGCCCGACGCGAGCGCGAGATCGACCGTGCTCGAGTGCACCTTGCCGTCCGACAGCTTCATCGAGACCTGACCCTTGCCGTCGAGCGAGAGCCCGTTTGCGTCGAGCACCACACTGCCGCTGCCCTTGAGGCGCCCGCCACCCGACACGCTCGCCTGGCCGACGTCGAGCGCGGCCTTCTTCACGTCGAGGTCCGCCGCGACGTTCTCGAGCTTCAGCTCTGCGGCGCCCTTCCCCAGTGACAGCTTCGTGAGATCGCCCGAAACCGTCGAGCTGCCGAGCGCGGCCTTCTTGCCCTGCCCTTGCGCGAACGAAGCAGCGTCGATGGTGGCGTTCCCCTTGAGCCGGCCCTCGGTGTGAAGGCCGTCACGGCCCACGTGAAAGCTGCCGTCACCGGTGACCGAGGTGCGACTGAGGTCGGCCTTCACGCCGCCAGCGCCGCCTTTGAAATCGTCGACGAGAATGTCGATGTTGCGCGCCTCACCATCGATCGTGAGCTTGCCGCCGGCGTTGGAGAACCGAACGTCTCCGTCGGCCTTCGCGTGCGCGATGCTCAGCTGGTTGCCCTGAACGGTCTCCTGCAGATCACGCACGTCGACGTGAGCGCCGATGAGCTTCGCGTCGAACGTCACATTGCCCGGCGCGATGGAGACGCGGCCGTCGAACTGCCCGCTCACCTGCGCGGTCGCCGAGTCCTTCGCGTCTTTCACCGTCAGCTGCGCGTCTTTGATGGTGCCCGTGCCCTTGAACGACATCGACACGGTCGGCTTCTGCACGCCGGTCGGCGCGAGCCCGTTGAAGCCCACTTTCGTCTGCAGCCGCACCTCGCCGTCGTGCAGCTGCGTCGGGCCCAGTGAGATCTTGTCCATCTTTCCCGGCACGACCGCGCTGGGGTGCGAGCTGGTGAGTGAGTCGACGTTCAGCTCGACGCCGGTGAGCTTCGAGTCGACGGCGTAACCATCGGCGCCGCGGGTCATCGTCGCCGAGAGCTCGGCTTTGCCACCGGTGCGGCTCGCGAGGTTGACGCCACCTTGATCGAGCGAGAAGCCATCGAGCGCGACGTGCCCTGCGATGGAGAGCCGATTGCCGTCGCCCTTCACCGAGAACATCGTCGATTGGTCGACCTGCACCTTCGCGCCGCCCACGTCGAGCGTCGACTCCTTCAGGTTCACCTTCGCGTCGACCTTCACCTTCGAGAGATCGATCATCTGATTCGCGAGCGCGCCGATGGCGTTGTCCTGCGGTGCTGCCGGGCGTGGAGCCGATGCGGAGGGCCGCGCATCTCCGCTCGAAACGAGCTCGCTCAACTTCTTCGCCTTGAAGCCGACGTCGAAGAAGCCGCCGAGCTCGGCCTCGAACTTCTGCCGTGCTCCTTCTCCACGCAGCTCGACGCCCTGGCCCGTCACCCAGCCGGGGAGATCGAGCGGTGGGTCGATCTTCACGCTCGTGCCCTGCCGGCCGTTGCCGACGGGAACCAGCTCGCCGTCTTTCACCTGCACGTTCACCTTCGCGACGGTGCCGGGCTTGATGGAGAACGAGACGCCGTGGAGCTTGTAGTCGCCGGGCTTGAGCGGCACGTCGATGGTGGCGGCTCCGTCACCG
>JAEUJR010000379.1 GCA_016793585.1 Archangium sp. | reverse complement strand
TTTCGTCGAGCGCGCGTCGTCGCGCACGTCGGCCACGCCTTCACGTTTGAGGATCTCGACCACGCGGGTGGCGACCTTCGGCGCGAAGGCATCGGTGTTGGGCCGCCGGCTGGTGAGGACGACACCGACCGGCGCGCGGGTTTCAGCGGCCTGGCTGAGGAGCATCGAGGTGAGGGCGAGCGCGAGCACTGGAGTCGACAGGTTAGCACGCTTCGCAGGCCGACCGGCTTCGTGCGACAAAGGCCCCGTGCCGTCTGCCTTCGTCTTCCAGTCCGAGAGTGACGACCCCGCGCCTGCCGCGCTGGTCGAGGTCGACGATCGCCTGACCGCCGACGAGGCGCTCAAGCGGGTGCGGCGCGGCGAGACGCTCTGGTACCGGGGCACCTTCCTCAACGCGAAGCAGCTCGTCTCGGCGATGGGGCGGCGATTGCCGAAGCCGGCTCCCGCGAAGACCGCGCTCGAGGCGTTCCGTCAGGAGCGCAGGGCCCGGCAGCTCGAGCACGCCACCCTCTCGAAGATCGTCGTCGGGCTCGACGCGGAGTACCGGCTGCTGCTCACGGGCGCGCCGCTCGTGAGCGCCGGGTGCCGCCTGCTGTGGGGCCCGCCGCGTGGGCCCCTCACCGTCACGGCGCTGAAGACCGTGCTGGGCCTGATCGGCGCCGAGGCCTGGCGGGAGAAGGGCCTCGAGGTGCCGGGGCTGACCGGGCTGCTGCACCCGGCGTTCGGCGTCTACACCCCGACCCGCGCCGAGTACGTCGAGCTGCTCACCCGCGTGCGAGACGTGAAGGGGTCGACCGTCTTCGACGTCGGCACGGGCACCGGCGTGTTGTCGTTCGTGCTGCTGCAGCGCGGAGCGAGCAAGGCCACCGGCACCGACGTCGAGGCCCGCGCGGTGGTCTGTGCGCAGGCCAACGCGAAGGCGCTCGGGCTGTCGGGGCGCTTCACCGCCGTCGAGCGCGCGCTGTTCCCCGAGGGGCGCGCCGACCTCGTCGTCTGCAACCCACCGTGGATTCCAGAGCCCCCGAAGAACCGCTTCGACGTGGCCGTGTTCGACGCCGACGAGGCGTTTCTGCGAGGGTTCTTGAGTGAGCTGCCGCAGCACCTGACGCAGACGGGGCGCGGGCTGTTGATCATCTCTGATCTCGCCGAGCTGCTCGGGTTGCGTCAGCCGGGCGCGCTCGCGCAGTTGATCGACGCATCGGGGCTCACCATCGCGCGCACGCACACGACGAAAGCGAAGCACGGCAAAGCGAAGGATCGAGAAGACCCCCTGCACGCCGCGCGTTCGAGAGAGACGACGACGCTGTACGAACTCGTTCGGCGCTGAGCGCTCACGCCGCCGAGGTGAGCTGTCGCCGGCCACGCTGGCGCACCACCTCGAGCGCGGCGACGCGATAGGCCTCGGCGAGCGTCGGGAAGTTGAAGAGGCCGTCGACGAACGTGTCGACGCTCAGGTTGCCGATCATCGCGAGCTGGCCGAGATGCACCAGCTCGGCAGCGCCTTCACCGACGACGTGTACGCCGAGCAGCTTCGTGCCCGCGGCGTCGCAGACGAGCTTGAGCAACCCGTTCGGCGCGGCGCTGATCTGCCCACGCGCGAGCCGGGAGTAGGGCGCCCGCCCGACGACCACGCCCGCGTCGAGCTGTCGCGCCTGCGCCTCGGTGAGGCCGACGCAGCTCAGCTCGGGAATCGTGTAGACGCCTGCGGGCAGCAGCTCGGGGTTGGGGCCAACCGGCTGGCCGAGCCAGTGCCGCACGGCGCGCCGACCCTGCTCCATCGAGGTCGAGGCGAGCGACGGCGGCCCGATGACGTCTCCGACCGCGAAGATGCCCTCGACCTTCGTCTGCAGCCGTTGGTCCACCTCGATGAGGCCGCGCGCGTTCGTCGACAGCCCAGCGGCCGACAGGTCGAGCCCGTCGACGTTCGCGACGCGCCCGAGCGCGCAGAGCAGCTTCTCGGAGCGCACCACCCGCCCGTCGTCGAGCGTCGTCTCCACCGCGTCGACGCCATTCCACTGCACGCTCGTCACCTTGCGCCCGCCGACGAACTGCGCGCCCGTCGCCGAGAAGGCCGTGACGAAGGCCGACGTCAGCTCCTCGTCGAGGAACCCGAGCGGCCTCGGGGCGCGATCGATCATCGTCACCGAGACGCCGAGCGCCGCGAACACCGACGCGTACTCACTCGCGATGACGCCGCTGCCCAGCACCGTGAGCGAGCGCGGCAGCCAGGTGATCGACAGCATCGAGTCGCTGTCGAGCACGTGCTCGTGATCGACGGGCACGTCGGGCGGCGTGCGGGGCCTCGAGCCCGTGGCGATGACGATCAGCTTCGCCTTCACGCGGCGCACCCCGCCCCGGGGCGCCGTCACCTCGAGCTCGGTCGGCGACACGAAGCGCGCGCGGCCGTGCCACACCCCGACACGGCTGGTCGCCAACTCCTCTTCGATGAAGCCGTGGTGCGCGTCGATGACCTGCGCCTTCCTCGTCATCAGGCTCTCGAGCTGCACGTGCGTGCCCAGCGCGACGTCGACGACGCCGCCCGTGCGTGACTTGAAGACCGAGAGCGCGAGCGCCGTCTCGCGCAGCGTCTTGGAGGGAATGGTGCCGCGGCGAACGCACTCGCCGCCCGCGTGGCGCTCCTGCTCGACGAGCACCGTGCGCAGCCCGGCTTCGCTCGCCGTCGTCGCGGCCAGCTGCCCCGCGGGCCCGCCGCCGATGATCACCGCGTCGACCTGCTCCGTCACCATCGGGCCGCCTCCTCGAATACCTCGACCCCGCGCCTCGCCAGGCGCTGCACCACGTCGGGGTACAGGTTCAGCACCTGCGTGGCCGGCAGCTCGAGCAGCTGCGCCTCGTCGAAGGGCTCGCCCTCGGTGCGGCGCACGAGCACGTCAGCCAGCGCGATGGTGGCGGTGAGCACGTCGTCGACGTGCGTGTCGTGGTGGGCCGCGATGGCCCTGGCGATCGACTCGGGTAACCGCCACGCGCGCGCCACCGCGGCACCCAGCGTCGCGTGCACCCGCTCGGCGTGCTCCAGCGTCGCGTGCTTCACGTGCGGCCCGGCACCCAGCCGCACGAGCGCGTTCACGGCCACAGGCCAGCCGAGATCGTGCAGCAGCCCCGCGAGGAACGCCTCTTCGACGTTCGCCCGCCGCTGCCTCGCGATCTCCTTCGCGCACAACCCCACGGCCAGCGAGTGCTTGAGCGCCGCGCGCACCTCGGGCTCGAAGCCCCTCGCCACGAAGGCCCCCGTCTCGCACGCGATGACGACGGCGAGCTGGCGAAGCTGCGAGGCGCCGAGCCGGGTGATGGCCTGCTGAATCGAGACGACCGGCGTGCCGCCCGCGAAGGCCGGCGAGTTCGCGATGCGCAGCAGGTGCGTCGCCATCGCGGTGTCGCGGCCGAGCGCGCTCACCACCCGCTGCACGCTCCAGCCCTCTTTCTGCGTCTCCTGCAGAATCGTCGCGGCGGCTTCGGGCAGCACCGGCAGCTCGAGCTCGAGGCGCTTCACCTTCTCGGCGAAGGCCTGCTCGAGCCCCGCCGGCAGCGACTGCCCCCTGTCGAACGCCGGTGGGTACACGCTTCAACACTAAGGAGCGAGGTTCGCGCCGCCCGGCTTTCGCGTGCGCAACCCCGTCAGCTTCCTGACGCCAGTCGATGTTCGACGTCGAGCAGACCTGTAGCACCGGGTGCGTTTTGTTCAGGCAGGCGCGTGCTCGTGGTTACATGCCCAACGCCAGCCCGCTCATGTCGCCAGGAACTGCCCGCTCGCCCGTTCACCGCATCATCGACGCCCTCTTCGGCGCGGTGCAGGGCCTCGGGCTCGGCGTGCCGTCGCTCTTCGTCGAGAAGTGGGGCGTGGCGGTGCACCAGGCGCTCTCGT
Organism: Archangium sp.; assembly: GCA_016793585.1. The sequence goes on along the minus strand of JAEUJR010000379.1, from coordinate 143 downwards.
CGCGCGCGCGCGAGTTTCACACGCACCAGCACGTGCTCGATCTCACCGTCGACGCCGACCCCATCGAGACGATCGCGGCGCTGTACCACGACATCGTCTACGTGCAGGTCGACCTCGGGGTGCCGCCTCACTACAACGAGATT
>JAEUJR010000839.1 GCA_016793585.1 Archangium sp. | reverse complement strand
GGAGCAGGTGCTCAAGGCCATCGAGACCATCAAGTCGGTCTCGGAGCAGCAGAACCGCTCGGTGAAGCAGCTCGAAGAGGCCATCGAGACGCTGCGGCAGCAGGGCGAAGTGCTGCGTGGAGAGATTCGCCGGTTCCGCGTCTAGCTGCGCCAGTCGGGGCGCAGGCGATCGAGGATCCACTCGTTGCCGCCGAACGCCAGCCGGCCTCCCGTGACCGCGCGGGCCTCGTTCATCCACCGGGTGGTTCGCTGCTGAGCCATCGCTCCGTCACCGCTCGCTTTGGCGATGCACGCCTCGAGCAGGTCGGCGTACCAGGGCAGCGACTGGCGCTTCTTCACCACGTCGAGGCACGCGATGGCGCGATCGAGGTCGTGATCGATCAGCGCGGCGATGGCGCCCCGCTGATGAAAGACGTCGGTGTGCACCCACTGCAGCGCGTCGGCTGCGCGCACCGCTGCGTCGTCGAGCACGGCTTTGGCGGCCGGGAAGTTCTGCCGTTCGAGGTGGTGAATCGCGCAGATGAGGGTGATGGCCGTGGGCGGTTCGTCACTCGGCGGCAGCAGCGGCGCGAAGTCGATGCCTTCGGTCACTTCTCTGGGGCGGCCGCCCGCGAGCACGCCCTGCACGACGGCGAGGTACGTCCAGTGGGCGATGACGGCTCGCCCACCCAGCACCTGATCGATGTCGTTGCCCGCCACGGCGGTGGCCGCGCGGAATCGCCCCGGCGTCGCGGCAGAGAGCAGCACGAGCCCGCCGGTCACGATCGCGATGCCGAGGTTCGAGGTGATCGGCTCTCCTCGTGCGAGCCACACGGCCAGGAGCACCGCCAACGCAGAGAGCGTCATCACCGGCCCGGCCGCCGCCACGATTCGCAGCCGTTGCTTCAGGTCGTTCGCGCCGATGGGCAGCGTCGCGATCTTGCCGCCCAGTGACAGCCCGGCCCACGACCACTCGCGTGTGCGCGCGTTCCACTCCACCGGCCCGAGCGTGACGCCGTCGACCTGAAACTGCATGAGCCGCGACGCGACGAGGTGACCGGCTTCGTGAACGAGCAGGTGGCCGTACCAGGCGAGCAGGGTGAGGCCGGTGATGCGCAGCGCGACGGGGCCGACGATGGCCCAGCCCTTCGCGTCACCGAGCACGTAGAGGCGAGCCAGCGCTCCGCCCGTGAGCGCCCAGAAGAGCACGCGCCGAAATCGCTGCGCGAAGGTCACGCCAGCAGTCCGTTCAGCAGGTCGACCTGCAGGCCCAGCGTCGCAGCTTCTTCCGTTCGCCCGAGTGAGAGGTACTGCGTCTGCGCCGCGCGACGGTCGTCGATTTCGCGAGCGAGCAGCCTCGACACGTCTTCAGGCGTGAGCGCTCGACGCGCGACTTCACCCGCACCCAGACCCGCGACGCCTCCGGCGATGACGCCATGCTCGACGGCAGGCGCCTCACTCAGCTCGGCGGCTTCGGCGTTGTCGATGGCCGCGAGCGTCTCTCGCAGCACCGCGACGGCGAACGGCCGCCGGGCCCGCAGCTCGGCCTTCAACGCCGCTCGGAGGAGCGTCTTCCAGTCGTCGACCGTCTTCACGAGCGCCGCAGTCATACCAGCGCGCCGAGGCTGCTTGCCGCCGAAGCGCCGTCGCTCGTGATGACCCGCACCTTCGCGCGCGCCCGCAGCGTGGCGTCGTCGACCTGCTGACTCCACGTGAGGCTCGCCTTGCGATCGGCCGCCCCTTCACCCGGCGCGACGACCTTTCCATCGAGCTCGACCTCGACGGTGGTGACGCGCGAGTCGAGCGGGCTGGGAGACGAAGACGTCGAGGCGCGGCCGCCGCCGCCGTAGATGCAGCCGCTGGTGAAGTCGACGATGAGACAGATGACGCCGGGCAGCACGCCCGGAATGAACCAGAGCAGATCGATGATCAGCACGGGAATGTCGATGCGCCCGCCCGTGCGGCCACGGCGGCCCGGGTACAGCAGGTACCCGCAGCTCGAGCTCGCGAGCAGCGCGATTCCACTGGTCATCACGGCGCGGCGGTTCAGCGAAGAGGCAGACATGGAGGGCTCCCGGCACGAGGAGCACCGAGCATGAATCAGCCCGTGCACGCGGTCACCAGTCTGCGATGCTTCGGCGCGTGGCGAGCGGCGACTTTGACGACCCCGTCCAGCGGCTGGCGCAGCGCGAGGCCTTCTTCCGCGCCGTGCTCCAGGAGTCTCCCGACATCGCGATGGTGGTGGGCCCCGACCGCCGCTACCGCTTCGTGAGCAGCGGCATCGAGAAGATCCTCGGGTGGTCCGAGGTCGATCTCACCAACCTGCGCGCCCTCGAGCTGACGCACCCCGATGACGTGCCCGTCGTGTCGGAGATGTTCAGGGCGCTCTTGAGCGACTCCCTCGACGTCGCCCGCATCGCGTACCGCGTGCGGCACAAGAACGGCTCGTGGCGAACGTTCGAGGTGGTCGCGAGAAACGAGCTGGCGAACCCGGCGGTCGGCGGCATCGTCGTCAACGGGCGCGACGTCACGAACCAGCGCCGCCTCGACGAGCACGAGCTCGAAGCCCGGCGGCTCGAGAGCCTGGGCCGCCTCGCCGGCGGCGTCGCGCACGACTTCAACAACCTGCTCACGGTGGTGTTGTCGTCGGTCGAGCTGATGCGAAACGACGCGCGGCGCGAGCGGCCCACCAACCCCGAGCACCTCGACGCCATCGCCGACGCCGCCTGGCGCGCGACCGGCCTGACGCGGCAGTTGCTGTCGTTCGCGCGCAAGCAGAGCACCTCACGTGGGCCGTTCGACCTGACGCAGGCCGTTCGTGGCGCGGCGCGCACGCTGCAGCCGATGCTGGGTGAAGACGTCAGGCTCGTGCTCGAGCTCACGCCAACCCCGTGGCTCGTGCTCTCGGAGCAGACCCTGGTCGACCAGATTCTGCTGAACCTCGCCGCCAACGCGCGCGACGCGATGCCGAACGGTGGCACCATCACCATCTCGGTGGCCAACACCGAGGTGCGCGCGCACGGCGACGGGCTGGCGGGCGTGCCTCCTGGCCAATGGGTGCGGCTGCGCGTGACCGACACCGGCCCAGGCATCGACGAGAGCGTTCGTCAGCGCATCTTCGAGCCGTTCTTCACGACCAAGCCGGTGGGCAAGGGCTCGGGGCTCGGGCTGGCGATGGTGCACGGCGTCGTCACGCAGAGCGGTGGCCACATCGGCGTCGAGAGCGAGCCGGGCCGGGGCGCCACCATCGACATCTGGTTTCCCCGAACGCACCTCGAGCCGGGCCCGCGAAAGGCCGAGCCCGCGCCGACTCCGCTGCGTGGGTACGAGGTGGTGCTGGTCGCCGAAGACGAAGAAGCCGTGCGCCGCGTCGTCGTCACCACGCTCACCAACGCCGGCTACCAGGTCGTCGTCGCCAACGACGGCATCGACGCGCTCGAGGTGGCCTCGGAGCGCCCGAACATCGACCTGCTGTTGACCGACGTGGTGATGCCAGGGCTCGACGGGCGCAAGCTCGCCGAAGCGCTGCTCGCCGCGCGGCCTTCACTCAAGGTGCTCTTCATGTCGGGCCACCCCGACGATCGCCTCGCGCCAGGCGGGCTCATCACCAGCCCCGACCTGCTCGACAAGCCGTTCGACCCGCGCACGCTGCTCGAGCGGGTGCGCGCCGCCCTCGACCGCCGCGATTGACGCTCGAGGCTTCGTGGTTAGGGTTTCGTCGTGTTCGACCAACGCGACTATGTGATGCGCGCGGTGAAGCAGCTCACCGAGTTCATCGCCCGCATCTTGAAGCTCGCGCTCGTCGACCCTGCCCAGGCGAAGGCGCAGCTCGACGACGCGGCCCGAACGGCGCTCGGCATGGAGCCCTCGACGCTCGCCTTCGTCGACGCCCACGCCGCCGCGCAGCTGCTCGGCCGCGCCGACAAGGTGGTGCTCTTCGCGACGATTCTCGAGGCGTACGGTGAGCTCGAGCTGCTCACGGGCGCGCAGCACGCGGCCCGTCGTCACTTCCTGCACGCGCTCGAGGTCGCGCACGAAGCCGCAAGGTTGGATCCGTCGAGCCCCGACGCGCGCGCGCTCGTCGATCGCCTGCGCGACCGGCTCACACCTGCTTGAGCATGGTGGCGGCGTCGCTCACCTCGAACTTGCCGCCCTGCTCGACGTTGACGCTCTTCACCACGCCGTCGACGACGAACATCGAGAAGCGCTGGCTGCGCATGCCCATGCCGAACGGCGTGAGATCGCTCTCGAGGCCGAGCTTCTTCGCGAAGTCGGCGCTGCCGTCACCCAGCATGCGCACCTTGCCGAACGCTCCGAGCTCTTTGCCCCACGCGGCCATCACGTAGCCGTCGTTCACCGACACGCACCACACCTCGTCGAC
>JAEUJR010000811.1 GCA_016793585.1 Archangium sp. | reverse complement strand
CCCGCGGTGAAGAGCGCGTGCGCATGACGCCGCTGCGCAAGCGCGTCGCCGAGCGCCTGCTGCAGGCCCAGTCGACCGCCGCCATTCTCACCACGTTCAACGAAGTCGACATGAGCGCGGTGATGGGCCTTCGCAAGCAGTACAACGAGAAGTTCGAGAAGAAGCACGGCGTGAAGCTGGGCTTCATGAGCTTCTTCGTGAAGGCCACCATCGAGGCGCTCAAGACGTTCCCCGCGGTGAACGCGAGCATCGAGGGCGAAGAGGTCGTCTTTCACCACTTCTACGACATCGGCATCGCCGTCTCGGGCAGCCGCGGGCTGGTGGTTCCCATCCTCCGCGACGCCGATCAGAAGTCGATGGCCGACCTCGAGAAGAACATCTCGGACTTCGGTGGCCGCGCGAAGAACGACAAGCTCACCCTGCCCGAGCTGCAGGGCGGCACGTTCAGCATCACCAACGGCGGCATCTTCGGCTCGATGCTGTCGACGCCGATCCTGAACCCGCCGCAGACGGCGATCCTCGGCATGCACAACATCGTCGAGCGGCCGGTGGTGCGTGACGGACAGGTCGTCGTGCGCCCCATCATGTACCTCGCACTCTCGTACGATCACCGGCTCATCGACGGTCGAGAGGCGGTGCAGTTCCTCGTGCGCATCAAGGACTGCATCGAGGATCCCGAGCGCATCCTCCTCGAGATCTGAGGCCGTCTTTCGAAGCCGGAGCGAAATCACGCTCCGGCTTCTTCGTTTGAAAGCGTCACAGCGAGGCACTCATGGCATCGGCCGACGAACTCATTCTGCAGATGCAGCACCTCGCGGCGCAGGCCCGGGCGCAACGCGACGCGAGCGCCTCACGCGCCGGAGTCGATCGCCTCAAGTCGTCGGCGCAGAAGCTCGCGTTTCAGAAGCAGACCGAGGTCGACACGCTGAACGCCACCATCGACGGCGCCGAGGCGCGCATCACCGAGCTCCGTCAGGGCGGCGTGCAGGGCATCGAAGCGAAGGAGTTTCTCGCGCTCTCGAACCTCGTCGACGAGTCGAAGAAGCAGCTCGTCAAGGCGCGCGCACAGCTCGAGTTCGCGCTCGATCGCATGGAGGTCGTGGAGCGGCGCGAGTACGAGGCGTTTCACGCCGAGGTGCGCGTCGAGCATCACGGCTCGATGGCCGCCGACCCGCTCTCGAACAAGGGGTGAGTGGCGGAGCCGGGGCCGAGGCGCGATGATGGCCGGGTGACCCGCTGGCCGTTGGTCGTTCTGCTGCTTGCGCCCGTGGTGTTCGCGCAGCCCGCATTTCGCGCACGCCCGGCGTCGTTCACCACGAACTCCACTTCGTTCGTCGAGGTGCCGAACAGCCGACTGACGGGACCGCTGCAGGGTGGTGAGTTTGGGCTGCTGCTCTGGCACGCGAGCCTTCGAAGCTCGGTGGGGGCGCCCTCGACCGCTGAGCTGATCATCGAGCCGCCCGATGGGGGAAACCTCTGGGGCTTCATGGAGACGGGCAACGTCGTTCCAGACTCGCCCCAGGGCTTTCGCAACTTCGACTGGGACGTCGGAACACCCATCGATCTCGTCGCTCGCGTGCGCTCGAACGTGCCCGACGCCAGCGTCACGGTGAGCAACTTCGAGGCGCTCTTTCTGCCACTCGGCTCGGAGTCGGAGATTCTGCGCCAGGAGAGGTTCGGCAACACCGTCGTCGAGAGCGGCGGGTGGACCGACCTCGGCACCGTGACCGTTCATCGCGCGAGCCGACAATGGCTGCTCCTGGCTCAGGCCAACGTCGTCGCCACCATCGACCAGGGCGTGACGCTGCGAGTGCGGGTGCAGACGCCGTCGGGGCCGCTCTCCGTGCCCGCCACCCTCGACACCACGGTTCGAGGCAGTTCGCTCTTCAGCCGGCAAACGACGGGCGCGTTCTTCGTCGCGCAGCACCTGACGGGCCCCGCGGTCGGAGACACCATCACCTTCGAGGCCTCGTCGGCCCCGGGCTTCGCAGACGCGGGGTTGCCGAGCGTGCTGCATGACGTTCGGCTCGCCGTGATTCCCGTGCTCGAGCTCGATCAGACCGCGGCCACGCCGGGCGTGCTCACCCTGGCGCCCGTCGTGGGGATGCCGCAGCTCTCGACGACCTCGAACCCGGGCGTTCGGCACACGCTCTCGGTGTACTCGACCCTCGCTGCAGGGTCCGACGCCGGCCTCGTGACGATCTGGCAGTCGGCAAGCCGCACCACCCAGACGATGTGGCCGGCGATCGCCGGCGTCGAACAACCGGTGCTGTCGGACTGGTCGTTCGAACTTCAGAACCCGGCGCTCACGAGCAGCCTGTTCCTGCGAACGCTCGCGGGTGTCGGTGCTGCGGCGCAACCGAGGCTCTCACTCTGGAAGTGGGACGGCGGGGTGATCGATCTGCCGCTGCCAGCACCAGATGGCGGAGTCGATGCCGGGTCGCTCGTCGATGCGGGCAGCACCGACGCGGGCAGCACCGATGCGGGCAGCACCGCTGCGGGCAGCACCGATGCGGGCAGCACCGATGCGGGCAGCACCGATGCGGGCAGCACCGATGCGGGCAGCACCGATGCGGGCAGCACCGATGCGGGCGACATCGACGCGGGCATCGACGCGGGCGCCACCCTCGACGCCGGCACGACGACCGACGCGGGAGCAGCGGCTGACGCTGGTGCCGAGCCAACACGAAAGACCTTCACGCTCGGCTGCTCCTCGACGGGCGAGCTCGGCTGGCTCGCCCTGCTCCTCGTGCTGCTCCGCCGCCGGCTCTGACGCCTGTCATGGCGATCGACATGGGGGGCGTGGATCTTCGCCATCGCGTTTCGGTAGGGTGCCGCCGTCTTCCGGTGGGGGGACCGGTGGGCGCACCTCGCGTCTGCCGTCGAACTTGGAGAGTCGTCAGCATGGCAACTGGAACTGTGAAGTGGTTCAACGATGCGAAGGGTTTTGGCTTTCTCGTGCAGGACGGCGGCGGTGAGGACGTTTTCTGTCACCACACGGCCATTCAGATGGACGGCTTCCGCACCCTCGCGGAAGGGCAGCGCGTGCAGTTCGAGGTGACGAAGGGCCCGAAGGGTCTGCAGGCGCAGAACGTGAAGGCCGCCTGATCGCTCCCCTGAACACGTGAAAGCAGTCGAAGGCCCGGTTCTCCTTTTCGGAGGCCGGGCCTTTCTCTTTCCCTCCGCTGATTGCATCACCGGGCGGCTTGGGGCAGATCGCGCGCCCTCCGCATCGCATTCGAGGTGGCCGTGGACGCGACGACGATGAACAAGCTGTTGACGTACGGCGTTCAGAACGGCGCGTCTGACATTCACTTCAGGCCGGGCGACCCGCCGACGTTCCGCGTGGCCGGCGTGCTGCGGCCCATCAAGGGCGACAAGCTGGGCCCGACGCACACGCGGCAGATCGCGCAGAACGTGATCTCGAACGCGGCCATGCAGTCGCAGGTCGACACGATGCAGGAGTACGACACCTCGTACACCCTGGCCGGCGTCGCGCGCTTTCGCGTCAACGTGTACCGGCAGCGCGGCTCGCTCGCGATCGTGCTCCGCGTGATTCCCACCGAGGTGCCGACGCTCGAGAGCCTGAACCTGCCGCCGATCATGAAGGCCATCGCCTCGAACGAGCGCGGCCTCATTCTGGTCACGGGCAGCACCGGCGCAGGCAAGTCGACGACGCTGGCGGCGATGGTCGATCACATCAACCGCAACGACTCGCTCCACATCCTCACCATCGAAGACCCGATCGAGTTCATGCACCGCAACATCCGCTCGAGCATCTCGCAGCGGGAGATCGGCTACGACACCAGCGACTTCGCCTCGGCCATGCGCTCGGCGCTGCGGCAAGACCCCGACGTCATTCTCGTCGGAGAGATGCGCGATCACGAGACCGTCGACATCGCGCTGAAGGCCGCCGAGACCGGCCACCTCGTCTTGTCCACGGTGCACACCACCGACGCCATCAAGACCATCAGCCGTCTGCTCTCGTTCTTCCCCGGTGACGAACACGCGGCGGTGCGCGGCCGGCTCTCCGAGGCGCTGAAGGCCACCGTGTCGCAGCGCCTGCTCCCGCGCATCGATGGCCAGTCGATGGCGCTCGCGATGGAGATCATGGTGCAGACGAAGACCATTCAGGAATACATCCTCGACTCGGCGCGCACGGCGGGCCTCAAGGACGTCATCGAGAAGGGGCGCACCTACGGCATGCAGTCGTTCGATCAGCACCTGTCGGAGCTGTTCAAGACGGGTGTCATCTCGATCGAGACGGCCCGCGCGGCGGCGTCGAACCCGGCCGACTTCGAGCGCAACCTCGCCTTCGATTGATCAACGCACGAAGGTCTGCTGCACGTCGTTCGAGGTCTGGAAGTAGCCGAGCCACAAGACGCTGCTGACGAGCGCCCAATCGAGGGTGCCAGGCACGGGCAGCTCGAGCTTCGAGAAGGCCCACCGCACCAGCACGGCGCTGACCGCGGTGCCGACGAAGAATACCTTCATGAGCAGCACGGCCGATCGCCGCCTGCCCAGAACGCGCGGGAGCGTCACGAGGGCGATGGCCGAGAGCACGCCCGCCGGAATCGTCTCGAGCAGCGACCACCCGAGCCATGGAGCGACCTCTCCGTCGAGCAACCCGAGGCTCCGTTCCCGCAGGCCCGTCCACAGCCGGCCCAGCGCCGAGACGAAGTTCACCGGCGCGATGAAGAGGTTCACGGTCGCGAGCAGCAGCCAGCCATTGAGCGGCCGCGTCTCGGGCACCAGCAGGCGACAGGCTTCACAGAACACGTCGCGCTCACGCAGGCGCTGGCACGTCATGCAGACGAACCGACCGCAGCGGCCGCACGCGTCGGTGGCTGGCGCGTCGTGAACCGGGCAACGCGCGTCTGCGGCGATCACTGGCAGTAGCCGGTCACCCCGTTGCAGGTGCCTCCGCCGGGGCAGCCAAAGCCGTTGTTGGTGCACGACGGGCGGCAGATGCCGGTGCTGCTCGAGGGGCCGAAGGCGGTGCAGAGATAGCCCGCGCGGCACGTGCTCTGGCCGTTCTGCGGCCCCGGACAGGTCGCGGCGCAGAACGGGGGCGAGAACGAGCCGGCGCCCACGCAGGTGGCGGCCGAAGGACAGGTGCCGGGGCACGATGTCCACGGCTGGCAGGTGGCCATCGTGTTGGTGCACGCAGACGCACAGTAGCCACCGGGCCACGGCAGACAGAGCCCGCTGCCGCCCGGCTGACACTGACCGTTCGCCGTGCACGCCGAACCCGTCGGCAGGAACACCCCGGCATCGAGCGGTCGCACGCACGCGCCGTTCGAGCAGACGGCCGACGCAGGGCACACCTGGCAGACGTTGCCGAAGGTGCCGCACGCGGCCACCGAGGTGCCGGTGCGGCAGACGCCGTTGTCGCAGCAGCCGGGGCAGTTGGCGGGCGAACACGACGGGCCTGCGTCGACCGCGCCCAGGCAGAAGCCGTTGCTGCAGGTGAGGCCCTGAGGACAGGCGATGCACATCGCGCCGTTCGCGCCGCAGCGGAACGAGTCCTGAATCGAGGGCGGCAGGCAGTTGCCGCCGATGCAGCAGCCGTTGCAGGTGCCCGGCCCGCACGTCGGCGGAGCACACGCGCCATTGCTGCAGGTGAGCGGCTGCGCGCACGCGAAGCAGGCCTGGCCTCCCAGACCGCACTGGAACGGCCCCTGGAGCGCCGCGGGCACGCACTGCGACCCCGAGCAGCACCCGTTGGGACAGCTGATCGAATTGCACGCGCTCATGGTGCAGCGCCCGCCGGTGCAGGTCGTTCCTCCCGGGCAGCTGCTGCACGCCTGACCGAAGGCACCGCACTGGCCTGCGCTCTGCAGTTGCGTCGGAATGCAGACGTTGCCCTGACAGCAGCCGTTGCTGCAGTTCTGCGAGTTGCAGATCTGCGTCGTGCAGAAGCCCCCGCTGCACACCGAGTTGGGCGGGCAGGCGTTGCACTGCGTTCCTCCGAAGCCGCACTGGCTCGAGTTCTGCGCCACGTCGGGAATGCAGCGGCCGTTGTCACAGCAGCCGTTCGGGCACGTACGCGGAGAGCACTGGGGCGGGCCGCCGGTGCACTGGCCGTTGGTGCACGTGTCGCCCGGGTGGCACGACGCGCAGACGACACCTCCTGCCCCACAGACCTGTTCTGACTGAAGCCAGGTCGCGAAGCACGAACCCATGATGCAACAGCCGGCGCACGTCATCGGCCCGCACGGAGGCCCGGCCACGCACGTTCCCTGCGCCGAGCAGTTCGTTCCCGCCGGGCACTGGCTACACGTCGCGCCGTTGCGACCGCAGGCGAAGTTGAGCTGCGCCGCGAGGGGAACACACTGGCCCTGCTGACAGCAGCCCGGGCACGTCATCGCGTTGCACGCCGAAGTGAGGGTGCAGCGGCCGCCCTGACACGTCTCGCCCTGCGGGCACTCGACACAGGCCGAGGCATTGCTGCCGCACACCGGCGTGCCGGTGGGATCGATGCAGGTGTTGTTGAAGACGCAGCCGTTGCAGCCGCCGCCTCCGCCCGTCACGAAGCCACCGCCCGTCGCGAAGCCACCGCCCGTCACGAAGCCACCGCCCGTCACGAAGCCTCCACCCGTCACGAAGCCTCCGCCCGTGACGAAGCCTCCGCCCGTGACGAAGCCTCCGCCGGTCACGAAACCTCCGCCCGTGACGAAACCTCCGCCCGTGACGAAGCCTCCGCCCGTGACGAAACCTCCGCCCGTGACGAAGCCTCCGCCTGCCGTGCCGCCGGCGCGCCCGCCTGCCGTGCCACCGCCTGAGGCCGGCGGAAGACACTGGTACTCGACGCACCGCCAGCCAGGCGCACAGTCAGCAGGCGCGACACACTGCCGCTCCACCACCGGTTCGAAACACGAGCACGAGGCGACGGCGACGGCGAACGCGGCGCCCGCGAGGTGACGAAGCTGGAACATGGCGTCGACGGTAGCCCCTGATCAGCGCGAGGCAACAGACCGGCCGGCCGGCTGACAGACGACCGTCCTTCGGAGAGGTGAGCGCACGTGGTACACCTCGGGGGCAGCGGCCTGTCTCTCCAGCCCGTGGCCGCGGGGGTGTCATGTCGGAAGCTGGCGTCGACGATCCGCTGCTGGGCAAGGTCCTCAGCGGACGATTTCAGATCGTCGAGCCCCTGGGCGTGGGCGGAATGGGTCGCGTGTACAAAGCGATTCAACAGCCGCTCGATCGCATCGTCGCGTTGAAGGTGTTGAACCCCCGCTACGACGGCACGCGCGACCCCGGCTTCGAGCGCCGCTTCTTCCTCGAAGCGTCGATGACCGCGAAGCTGAAGCACCCGAACACCATCACCGTTCACGACTACGGGCGCACCGACGAAGGCATCTACTTCATCGCGATGGAGTACCTCGAAGGCGAGACCCTTCAGCAGGTGCTCACGCGCGACGGGCCGATGCCGTGGCAGCGCGCGCTGGCCGTCGGAGCCCAGGTCGCGCGGTCGTTGCGTGAGGCGCACAAGCTGGGGCTGGTGCACCGCGATCTCAAACCCGCGAACGTGATGCTGCTCAGCGAAGGCACGGGCGGCGACGCGGTGAAGGTGCTCGACTTCGGCCTGGTGAAGGCCTTCGCGTCTGATCTGATGCAGAAGAGCGACACCGAGCTCACGCAGGCTGGCGTGCTGCTGGGCTCTCCGCTGTACATGGCGCCCGAGCAGGCGCGCAGCGAGACCGATCAACGCACCGACATCTACTCGCTCGGCGTGCTGCTCTTTCAGTGCATCGCGGGCCGCCCGCCGTTCCAGGGCAAAGACTCCATCGACATCATCGTGAAGCACGTGAAGGAGAAGCCACCCGAGCTGAAGTCCTTCCGGCCCGAGCTGCCCGACGAGGTGAACGCGCTCGTCATGAAGTGCCTCGAGAAGCAGCCGGCTGCGCGCTACCAGTCGATGGACGAGCTGCTGGTGGCGATGCAGCAGGCGGTGACGGGCCAGGGCATCTCGGGGCTCTTCATCGACCCGCGCACGTACTCGAACCCCATGGCGCCGACGACGGCGTCACCGTCACAGGCGAACCGCGCGCCCAGCTCGACCCGCGTGAAGATCGCCTCGCCGTCCGAGCTCGACCCCTCGGCTACGAAGTCGCAGCGGGGCGCGCAGGAGATTCCGTCGCTCGAGGTCGAGATCACCGAGAGCGGCACGCACCCCGGCGGCAAGTCGAAGGCGCCGCTGATCATCGGGGTGGTCGCGCTGGTCATCGTGGGCGTCGCCGTCGGGGGCTTCATCGCGGTGAAGAGCAGCGGCAAGGCCGACCCGGTCGTCGTGAAGCCACCTCCAGTGGTCGAGCCCGTGAAGCCGGTGGAGCCCGTGGTCGTGACGCCGCCTGCCACGCCGGTCGAGGTGGTGTTCGACATCGAGAGCGAGCCAGCGGGCGCGACGGTGACGCGTGACGGCGCGGTGGTGGGCACGACGCCGTTTGCGCTCACGATGAGCCGCTCCGATGAGGCGCCCGCGCGGGCCGAGCTGGTGTTCTCGCTCGAGGGCTTCGTGCCGACGACCATGGTGGCGCAGGGCTCGAGCGGGCACGTGCCGGTGAAGTCGACGCTGACGCGCAAGAAGCCCGTGACGCCGAACGTTCGCCCCGTGAAGCCGAAGAACCCGAAGAACCCGAACAACGACCCCGGGTACAAGGACGATCCCTACCAATGACGACCACGTCGTGGGCCCGCCTCGCCGCGGGCCTTCTGCTGTTGTGGGCCACCACGACGCTCGCTGACCCGCGCGTCGAGGCTCGCCGTCACTTCAAGACAGGCATGTTCCTCATCAACGAGGGCAAGTACGACGAGGCCATCGCCGAGCTGCTCGAGGCGTACGCGATCAAGCCGCACCCGAACGTGCTCTTCAACGTCGCGCGCGCCCACGAAGCCGCAGGCCGCCCAGCCGAAGCCGTCAGCTTCTATCGCCGCTACCTCGAGGCCAACCCGCCCGACTCCGACAAGGTGCGCGACACGCTCGCGAAGCTCGAGCCGCTGGTTCCGAAGAAGGTCGAGCCCGTGGCGGTGGTGGAGCCGCCCACGAAGGTCGACCCGAAGAAGGTGACACCGGTCGCGCCCGCGGTCGACGAAGCCACCATCGCGAAGATCGCGGCGCTGACGGAGCGGCTCGAGAAGGCCGTCGAAGCCGCCGAGCAGGTCGCCGAACGCCCGGTGGAGCAACCAGCGCAGAAGCCCGGCGAGACGCCGGCCGCGCCGCCAGAAGACTTCTCGGTGCCGTACGAAGAGACCGTCGTGGCTGCTGCCCGCCGAAGCCAGTCGTCGCTCGAGGCGCCGAACGCCACCACCGTCATCACCGGAGACGAGATTCGCGCGTCGGGGCTCACCAGCATTCCCGAGATTCTGCGGCGCGTGCCCGGCGCCGAGGTGATGTCGATGGGCTACTCGAGCGCCAACATCTCGATTCGCGGCTTCAACCAGCGCATCAACAACAAGGTGCTGGTGCTCGTCGACGGGCGGCCCGAGTACCAGGACTTCCTCGGCGTCACGCTGTGGCCTGTCGTGCCGGTGGGCATCGAGGAGATCGAGCGCATCGAGGTGATTCGAGGCCCCGCCGGTGCGCTGTACGGCGCGAACGCGATGCTGGGCGTGGTGAACATCATCACGCGCGCGCCGGGCACGGGGCCGCGCGCCGAAGCGACCGGCATGCTGGGCAACGGAAACCTCGCGGGCGGCAGCTTCGTCGCCTCGGGTGGAGACGCCGTGAAGTTCCGCGCGTCGGTTGGTTACCAACAGGCCGACAAGTTCTCGCGTGACTACGCCGAGGGCCGACCCGACGTGGTGAGCGCGTTCCCCGAGCCGAACCTGGCGATGCGCTCGGCGCGCGCGAACCTCACCGCGTTCTACGCGTTCAACAAGCAGGTCAGCCTCGCGGCCTCGGGTGGCGTGAACCGCGCCTTCACCGAGGTCTACGGCATCGGCCTGCTGCGCAACTACTTCCTCGACGGGCTCGGCGGCTACGCGAAGGTCGACTTCACCGGCGGCCCCGTGAAGGCGCGCTTCTTCTGGAACCACCTCGACGCGACCAGCGGGCCGCAATACGCCGTGCAGGGCCAGCGCAGCCTCGAGACGACGCTCGAGTCGAACGTGTTCGACGCCGAGGTGCTCTTCCAGCAGGGCTTCGAGCTGGGTGGCCGGCACCAGCTTGGCGTGGGCGTTTCGGGGCGGCTGAAGCGACTCGCGTGGGGCTACACCGGCTCGCTCACCGAAGAGCTTCACGGCGCGGCCTTCATTCAAGACGAGTGGAAGGTGCTCTCGGCGTTGAGCATCGTCGGCAGCTTCCGCATCGATCGCCACCCGCTCATCGAGAAGGGCAAGCCGGGCGTGGTGCCGTCTCCGCGGCTCTCACTCGTCTTCACGCCGTTCGAAGGCCACGCGTTTCGCGGCATGGTGGCCAGCGCGTTCAGGCAGCCGACGTTTCTCGAGAGCTACGTGAACCTGCCGATTCCCACGCCGGGCGTGACGGGCGCCTCGGTGCTCACCCAGGGCAACCGCGAGCTGACGCCCGAGAGTCTGTTGTCGTTCGAGCTCGGCTACCGCGGTGAAGCCGCGCGCCTGGGCCTCTCGTGGGACGTCGCCGCCTACCTCAACACCGTGCGCAACCTCGTCGTGCTCTCGGCCGTGCAGCCGCTGACGGCCGATCTGGCGTTCGATGGGCGGTCGCAGACGTACCTGCTCGGGCGCTCCACCTTCGTGAACGACCCGGGCAGCTATCGCGCCATCGGCGGCGAGCTCGGCCTGACGTGGAACGCGACGCGCGGCCTCGACGTGCGGTTGTCGACGGCGATGCAGACGGTGCAGTCGGTCGAGAACGCGGCCGTGTGTGGCGCGTGCACGCAGGCGCCCGCGGTGAAGGTGAACGGCGGCGTCATCTACCGCACGCCGGTGAACCTCGATCTCTCGGCCGACGTCTCGTACGTGACGGGCACCACGTGGGTCGAACGAGAGCCGTCTTCGTCTGACCCGACGCAGATTCTGAACGTGCGCAACGCCCTGCCCGGCTTCGCCGTCATCAACGCGCGCGTCGCCTACCGCCTGCTGAACGACCGGCTCACCTTCGCCGTCGTGGGCCAGCAGCTCGGGCCGAACCACCAGGAGCACCCGTTCGGCAACGACATCAACCGTCGCGTCTTCGCGCAGATCACGGTGCAACCATGAAGACCCTGCGTCTTGGCGTGCTGTCGTCGCTGGTGCTGCTCGCGTGTGAGCCACCGCCCGTCTTCCCTGGAGCCGATCGCCGGCAGAACTCGCGACCCGCGCGCGTCGAAGGCACCGTCGTCGTCTCGTCGGCCGCCCGAGGAAACGTGGTGGTGCTGCTGTTCGATGCGGCGCGTCCGCCTCCGCCCACGGGAACGGGCCGGCCACTCACCTTCGCGCTCGTGCCGAAGGAGCAGCTCTTCGGGCAGGTGCGTGACTTCGACACCGGGCCTTTCACTGCGCCCTTCGCGTTCTCGTTCGTGAACCCCGGGCAGTACCAGGTGCGCGCCTTCGTCGACGCGAACGGCGACTTCATTCCCTGGTACGGCGTGACGAACGAGGTGAACACCGGTGACGTCGGCGGCGCGGCCATCGACTCCATCAGCAAGCTGCCGCTGACCATCGACGTGCCCGTCTCGGAGGACGGGACGCCGCAGCCTGCGACCGACATTCCCGTGAGCATCGGAGACGCCGCGCGCGTGCCGGTCGATCGCCCCGTGTTCGAGGTGGCGCAGGCGGGCATGACGGTGCCGCTGAACGAGGTGACGTTGGCAGGGGCTCCGTTGGCGCTCGACCTTCGGGTGCGGCCGGTGAACGAGGGCCCGGTAAAGCAGTCGCAGCCGGTGTTCCTCGCGCGCTTCATCGACGACAACGGCGATGGCGCTCCCGATGACGCGAACGGAGACGGCGTGCCCGACATGTGGCCGCGCGTGATCGTGCGGAAGCTCGCCAACGAAGCGGCTGGCGTGAACCCGCTCGCCGACGAGAACGATCTCGATCGCAACGGCGTCATCGACGAGACCGGCGCCGACTACGACCACGTGAACCCTTCGACGGGCGCGACGATTCCCGCCGATGGCGTACCCGACCTCGTGGTGCTGGCGGCCGGCATCAACCCGATGGAGCTCGCGCCGCAGCTGCTCGACTCGATGGGCCGCGTGAAGGCCACGCCAACGCCGGTGACGAAGCTGCCGATCGTGATTCGCCCGACGGCGCTCGACGCGACCGACTCCCGCCGCCCTGCCCCCATCAAGGGCGTGCCCGAGGGCCGCTACGCCATCACCGTCATTCAGCAGACGGGCCAGACGTGGAAGGTGCCCAACGAGCTGCAAGACACGCTGGCGCCGCGCATCAACCTGCCGACCGTCTCGAGCCAGACGTTCGTCGTGCGGGTTGGCGCGAAGCCGTGAGCGGTCTACGCCCTCGACCCCATGACGACTCTCACCGATCAGGTCGCGCTCATCACGGGAGGCAGCCGTGGTGTCGGCAAGGCGCTCTCGCTGCGGCTGGCGAAGCAGGGCTTTCACATCGTCTCGACGTACCGCCGTGACGTGGAGGCGGCGAAGGCGCTCGAAGCCGAGGTCGTCGCGCTGGGCCGGCGGTGCGTGACGGTGGTGGCGGACCAGCTCGAGCCCGAGTCGCTCACCGCGGTCTTCGAGCGCCTTCAGAAGGAGTTCGGTCACCTCGACGTGTTCGTGGCGAACGCGGCGTCGACGAAGTTCTCTCCGCTGATGGACGTGAAGGCCCACCAGATGGACAAGACCTTCAACGTGACGGTGAAGTCGTTTCTGCTCGCGGCGCAGCAGTGCGTGCCGCTGATGAAGGGCCGCAGCGGGCGCATGGTCGCGGTCTCGGGAATGGACTCACGCATTCCCCTGCCCTTCCACGGCCTGCTCGGCGCGATGAAGGGCGCGATGGAGATTCTCGTGAAGTACCTCGCCGCCGAGCTGGCGTCGGAGTCGATTCGCGTGAACGCGGTGAACCCCGGCTACATCGACACCGACTCGTCACGGTTCTACGTGGGCGATCAGTGGGCGAAGCTCGAGGAGCAGATGAAGACGCAGGTGCCGAGTGGCTTCATCGCGAGCCCTGACGACATCGCGGCGACCATCGAGTGGCTGTGCGTGGCGGGCTCGAAGTACGTGAACGGCACGACGCTGAACGTCGATGGCGGGCTCGAGGTGAACTACCAGATGTACCTGTCTTCGAAGCTCTGAGCGCTCGTGCGTCTGCTCGCGACCGTGTGGTTCTGGGTGCTGGTCGCGACGACGCTGCCGATCTTCTACGTCATCGCCACGCTGCTGCTGTTGCTCGCACCGATCGATCCGCATCGGCGCATCGCCGCGCGGTGGGTGAAGTTCTCGTGTCATCAATACCTGCGCGCGTGCTGGCCGTTCTGGCGCGTGACGGTCGAGGGGCGTGAGCACCTGCCGAACGGGCCGTGCGTGTTGATCGCGAATCACCAGTCGATGGCCGACATCCTCGCGCTGATGGGCCTCGGGTACGGGTTCAAGTTCGTCTCGAAGGCGTCGCTGTTTGGGGTGCCCTTCATCGGGTGGATGATGCGGCAGCTGAAGTACGTGGCCATCGAGCGTGGGCGCATGCCGTCGATGCAGCAGATGATGGAGACGTCGGAGCAGCTGCTTCGCGCGGGTGAGCCGGTGCTGATCTTCCCCGAGGGCACCTACGCGTCTGGGCCCGAGCGACTCCGGTTCAAGCGCGGCGCGTTCAAGCTCGCGGCGCTGTGTCAGGTGCCCGTGGTACCCGTGGTGCTGAAGGGCACGTCGGAGCTCGTGTTCGAAGATGGGCCGACGTTCGCACCGCGAAGTCACGTGCGGGTGAGCGTGATGCCGCCGGTGCCTCCGCCGCCGGTCGACGACGATGGTGACGCGCTCGCGCGGCAGATGGAGCAGGAGTACGAAAAGTGGTTGGGCCAGCCGTTTCGCCCGCTGAAGTGACCACTGCAGTTCACGGCGAGGGGCCGCCACCCCACAGTGTCCGACCTTGCAACACGTCGGCGCTCGCTTTCTCACGCAGCTCGTTGATTCTCTTCACGCTTCGAGTCGCGAGCCGTTGGCTCCAGACTTGCGCTGCACCCACGCCAATGCCCCGGATTCCCCGGCCGGAGAACGCGATGCTGCGACGACTCGTGTTGTGTCTGTTGCCCGCGCTCGGGTGCACCGGCATCGTCGGCGACACCTCCACGCTCTCGACGGAAGACGCGGAAGCAGTGGGCGTCTCTGGTCTTCGCCGGCTCACCCGCGTCGAGCTCGATGCCACCCTGCGCGATCTCATCGGAGAACCGAACCCGCTCGCGCGCACACTGCTCCCGCCCGACCCGACCGATCCCTTCGACAACGACTACCGGCAGCAGCTCGCCTCGACGACGCTGGTCGACTCACTGGAAGCCCTCGCGCAGCAAGCCGCTGAACGAACCGTCGCCGACATGAGCCGCAAGGCGCGCGTGCTGCCCTGCATGCCGACCGGCGCGAACGACGCCACCTGCTACCGCCTCTTCGTGCGCACGTTCGGGCGTCAGGCGCTGCGTCGGCCGATCACCGACGATGAGGTCGAGCGCTTCATGCCGCTGCACGCGCTCGGCGTCGAGGCGAACTCCTTCGACACGGCCGTCACGCTGGCGCTGCGCGCGTTCCTCCAGCACCCCGAGTTCGTCTACCGCGTCGAGCTCGGCGTGCCTTCCGGTCAGGGCGTCGTGCGGCTCACCGGCTTTCATCGCGCGACGCGGCTCTCGTATCTCATCGTCGGCTCCACCCCGCCCGACTGGCTGCTCGACGACGCGGCCTCGGGAGCACTCTCTTCTCGCGACGGCGTTCGCGCTGCTGCCCAGAGGCTGCTCACCGACCCACGCGCGCGCCCGCAGGTGGAGCGTTTTCACGCGCTCTGGCTCGGCTACCACCGCCTGCCGCACGCCGCGCAGCTCACCGCCGCCATGCAGGCCGAGAGCGACGCCCTCGTCGACCGCGTCGTCTTCGACCCGAACGCCGACTACCTCACGCTCTTCACCGCGACCGAGACCTTCATCGACCCGACGCTCGCCCAGCACTACGGCCTCACCTTCACCGGCACGCAGCCGACATGGACTGCGTACGGCCCGGCGCCGCGAAAGGGCCTGCTCAGTCACGGCTCGGTGCTCTCGCAGGGCGTGAAGTTCGCCGACTCCTCGCCCACGCAGCGCGGCATCTTCATTCGCAATCGCCTGCTGTGTCAGGAGGTCCCGCC
>JAEUJR010000367.1 GCA_016793585.1 Archangium sp. | reverse complement strand
TACTCCACCTCATAAGCGCCGGCCGAACCGCCAGCTCCGCCGCCGAACCGCGGCGCGATGCCCGTCATGCCCTCTGGCAGGCCACCTGGGCCACCATCGCGCGCAATCATGCCGAGCAAGCCACCGCCGCCGCGCCCGCCGGCGCCGCCGTTGGCACCACCGCCACCACCTGCGATGGAGGCTCCGCCGCCGCCACCAGACGTTGCGCCTCCGGCTGCCGTCGCGAGGCAGTCGCAGCCGCAGCCGTCAGCGCCCGCGTTGGCGAGGGGGCCACCGGCTCCAAGGCGTGGCTGCGAGATGAGGGAGTCGCAGGAGCTGCCACGGCCGCCAGTGCCCCCTCGTGCGCCGCCACCTGCGCCGCCGACGGGCTTTCCGTTCACCAGGAGCGTGCAGGCGCCCGAGCCTCCGGTGCTGTACGGCGCCGCCTGCGGGAACTGCGCAAACCACTTCGCGTCTTGCGTCAGCTGCACCGAGGTCGACGACTTGAGCGTCGCGTCGGAGGCGAGCAGCACGGCGCGGTCACTGAACACGATGTCGCCGCCCGACGAGACCTGCGACCGCGGGCCCATCTCGAGGGTGCCTGTCGCTTCGACGTGCAGCCAGTTACGCGTCTCGAGCACCGTGTCTGCGCCCAGCACCAGCTTGGCGCCGCTGGTGATGGTGAGGCAGTCATACGTCGCGCGAGGGCCAGTGGCCGTCGTCGTGGCGACGATGGTGACGAGCGCAGGGGCCGTGCAACCACCCCACACGCCGGCCCGGCAGACCTCGGTGCCATCACCACACATGTTGTTGCACGCGCGGCTCAGCCCATCGACGACGCCATCACAATCATCATCACGGTTGTTGCAGGTCTCCATCGCCTGCGGGTTCGCGTCGGCGCGTGAGTCGTCACAGTCGCCCATCACCGCGACGAAGCCCGACGACGGAATCTGGCAGGTGGTGGCGGCATTCCTGGGGTCGCCGAACCCGTCGCCATCGGCGTCTCGATAGAACGTCGACTTCACGCCCTCGTCGATGGTGCCGTCGCAGTTGTTGTCGCGCGCGTCGCACACCTCGGTGCGCCCGGGGAACGTCGTCGGGTCGGCGTCGTTGCAATCACCGCCACGGCTCACGAAGTTCGCCGGAGCCTGGCAGCGGTCGAGCGACAACCCCGAGTTGCCATACCCGTCACCGTCGGCGTCGACATACCAGGTGGTGATGGCGCCCTCGTCGACGGTGCCATCACAGTCATTGTCCTTGCCGTCACACACCTCGGCCGCGCTGGGGAACCGCGCCGGGTCGGCGTCGTCACAGTCGTCACAGCTCGCGCCGTCTCCGTCGGCGTCGAAGCACCCACAGCGCCCCGCCTGCACCAGCCCGCACTTCGCCACGCCAGGGCACTCCGAGTCCTGCCGGCACTCGCCACAGCGGTTGCCCAGACACACGAGGCCCTGGGCGCAATCGGCCGTCGACTGACACGACTCCATCACGCCCGGCGCGAGCTTCGTGCAGCTCGTCAGCCCCAGCACGAGCCCCACTCCCATCGACCATTTCATCGTGACCCCCACGTGGCGCATCGACGTTAGGTAACGGCCACGGCCACCGTCGCCTTCGGCAGATTCTGCCGGGTTCAGCGCGCGACCGTCACTCCCCACCGAGCTGCTTCAGCAGGTCGTTGAGCAGCTTCATCGCTTCGGGGTCGAGCTGGGCATCACTCCCCGTTCCCTGCTGTGCGCCCTGGAGCAGGTCTTCGAGGCTCATGGTGCCGACGTCTTCGTCGCCGTGCGTCTCTTCGAGCCACCGCCTGCGCAACAGCTCGAGCTGCCGCGCCTGTGACGGTGACTGCTTCGCCGCCACTTCAGTCACCGTCTTCGACGTCACCCACCGGTAGCGAGACTGCTCGACGTAGGCCTTGAGCGTGCGCTCCCACGTCTCTTCGCCGACGAGCTTGCGCTGCGCATCGAACAGCAGCGGCGCTTTGCCGTAGACGATGCCCGCGTACTCCGTCGTCGAGGTGAACTCGCCCGTGGGCCGGTTCGCCTTCGAGTCGCGGCCGCCCATCATGCGCCACAGCTGGTACGCCATCTTCACCTGGCCCTCGCGCACGTCGTTGGCCGCCTTCTTCCCCTTGCGCCACTCGAGCAGCAGCAACGCCACGTGCTGCGTCAACGGCTCGTCGGCCACCGGCTCGTCGACGGCGTCGCTGCCCACCAGACACGCGAAGTACTGGTGCGCCACCTCGTGCAGCACCGTGAACTCGAGCGACGTCTTGAGCAGGTCTTTCAGCATCGGGCCCACCAGCGCGTTCATCGCCGGGTCCGCGCCCAGCCCGCTCAGGCCGAGCGCCGCCAGCGGGTCGGAGGCTCCCGAGACGAGCGAGCTCGCCACCGTCACCAACCCGGGGAACTCCATGCCACCCGCTCCACGCGCGAGCGGCGCCTCGACGACGCGAAACGTGTTCCACGCGAAGGGGCCGACGCGCTTGTGCAGCTCCTTCACCGCATAGACGGCGTGGTCGAGCACCACCTTCGCGTTCGCGTGGCCCTTCGTCGCCCAGGCCTCGACCGTCACGTCACCGGCAGTGGCGGTGAGCTTCTCGAGCCCCCTGGCGACGAAGATGGGGAAGTCGCGCGAGCCGACGATGGCGTTGGTGAAGCGCACGCGGCCGTTCGGCTCGGGCACCTCTCCGAGGGCGGCGCCGGGCATCACCACCTGAAACCCGCGCGGCACCGAGACGCTCACGAGGAACGACGACGGCGCGAACGCCGAGAGGTCGCCCATGCCAGAAGGCGCCGAGAACAGCTCGCCGTTCGCCTTTTCGGGCGGCACCATCGGCATCAGGCCGACCAGCGACGCGAACTCGGGGCTGGCGGCGAAGGCTCCGTGGTCGAGCACCTCTTCGCCTGGCGTCGGCTGCGCCGGCACCTTCGCCTGCACCTGTACGTCGACCTGCACCACCGTGCCCTCGACGGCTTCGATGGGCAGCTTCACCCGCCATAGCGTCGCGTCAGGGTGCTCGAGCACCGCGGGCTGCCCGTTGACCATCGCGTTCATGACGGCGACCGCATCGGTGTGCGCGGCGTTCGGCGTCGTACGCAGGTAGACCTCTTCGAGCGCCGGGCCCTTCACCGTCCACGTGAGCGCGACGCGGCCGACGACCTTGCGGTTGGTGACGTCGACGGTGAGGTCAGCGCGGTAGAGCGGCTGTTCTGCCAGGGGGCCGGCTGCCTTCTCGAGGCGGGCGAGCTCCTGGGCCCGAAGCGACTTGAGCCCCAGCTGCAGCTCGGGCGCGAGCTCGTCTGCGAGGGCTGGTTGGCAGAGCACCAGAGCAACCACGAGCCACCAGGCCGAGCGCATCATCTCCCGCACAATCCCACGTGGGTGGGTATGCCGTCGACTTGTCGGCTGGGCACGCCCGCGCACGCTTCTGCGCAGCGCGCGTCGGGCCGGCGCACCGTTGAGACACCGCGAACGACCTTTCGGGTTCCGGCATCGGCTGATCACCCGATTCGGGAAGGTGGCACCGACCCAACCAGTTAAGCTGCTCGAACCGTGGAGCAGGTGTCTCCACCACGCACATGGCCGCCGGAGAGCTCGCTCGAAAACAAGCTGTGCGCTCGCGCGTGCTCC
>JAEUJR010000339.1 GCA_016793585.1 Archangium sp. | reverse complement strand
ACGTCGAGCGACTCAAGCACCTCCTCGGGAAGGCCCGCCGGACGCGCTGAGGCCTCAGCTCGTCCGGGTCGTCACCAGCTCGATCTCACGGCTCGGCTTTCGTTCAGGCACCGGGTCGAGCGAGGGGTGGCTCGTGCTCGTCGGGCCCAGATTGCCCTGCGAGGTGGCGGTGGTCGACTTCGGCTTCCACACCTTGATGCGCTCGAGCCGAGGGCCATCTTTCGAGTGCACGACAAAGGTAAAGCCAGCATGCGTGAAGCGGTCTCCCGCCTCGGGAATGACGCCGGCCAGGTGCGACACGAAGCCTCCGAGCGTCTCGAACTCGCCCTCGGGGAACGTGAAGTTGAACGCCTTCGCGAACTCGCCGCGCTCGAGCATGGCATCGACCAGCACGCTGCCGTCGGGCTGCTTCTCGAACGGGCTCTGGGCCTCGTCGAACTCGTCGCCGATGTCGCCGACGATCTCGCGCAGAATGTCTTCGAGGGTGACGATGCCCGAAAAGCCGCCGTACTCGTCGACGACCACCGCCATGTGAATGCGCTGCTTCTGCATGTCGCGTAGCAGGTCGCCGATGGGCTTCACCCACGGCACGTACACCGCGGGCCGCAGCAGGTCCTGCAGCAGAATGAGGTCGGGGTTCTGCATCAGCGGCACGATGTCGCGCACGTGGAGAATGCCCACGATGCTGTCGATGCTCTCGCGGTACACCGGAATGCGCGAGTGGCCCTGCTCGGCGATCGACTGGAAGATCTCGGTCATCGGCGTCGACGCTTCGATGGCCACCACGTCGGTGCGCGGCACCATCACGTCACGGCACGTCTTGTCCGACAGGCGGAAGATGGAGCGGATCAGCTGGGGCGCGCCGCGATCGACCTCTTCGTTCTGCGCCTGCCGAATGAGCTGCTTCTCGAGCTCTTCCAGCGGCGGCGGCGGCGGCACGAAGGTCACCTTCGCGTTGAAGAGGCCCAGCACCACGTTCACGGGCAGCACGAGCACGCGTACCATGGGCGCCAGCACCGACGAGACGCCGAGCGCCAACCACGAGAACCCCAGGGCCCACGACTCGGGGTTCTGAATCGCGAACGACCGGAACGAGACGTCGACGACCGTCGCGAACATCGCCACCAACAGCGCAGACACGAGCGGCGTCAACATCACCCAGGCGCCCGCGTCGGCCGGGCTGAAGACGAGGTCGAGCATCTTGGGCGGCACCAGCACGCCGATGGCCGCGCCCATGAACCCCAGCAGCACCATGCCCGAGCGCAGGGCCGCAGCCGTCGCCTCCACGTCCATCTTCAGCTTCAGCAGCCGGCCGCCTCGCCGCGGGTGCTCCTTCGAGAGGGCCTTCACGCGAACGTCTGACAGCGACTGCAGGGCCGCCTCCACGGCAGCCAACAGGCCGCGGGCGGTCAGCAGCACCGCCAACACCACCCACATGGCCCAGGTCGACATCGCAAAGACCAATCTAACTGACTTGCGCCGCCCTCCCCACTCACCAACTCGGCAGCCATGGAAGGGGCTGAAAACAGACGCTAAGAGGAGCTGGTGCGACTCGCCCTCACCCTCCTGCTGACGATGGGCTCCACCGCGGTGGCATGGCCGGTCGACTGGGTGCACGACATCGAGCCCGGCAAGGAGCGCTTCGTGAAGCTCCCGACCGTCGACTGGTGGCAGGTGGAGGACCCCAGGGTGGCCAGCCTCGAGTGGCTGGCCGACTCGAACGAGCTGCTGCTCTCGGGCCTGAAGCCGGGTCGAACGGTCGTGCTCCTCGGCGCCCAGGGCAAGGTGGCGGCGTGGCGGCTGCGGGTCGGCGGCAAACCGGTGCAGGACGAGAAGCTGAGCGCGGCTGCGCAAAAGGCCTGCCCCGACCTCAAGTGGACCCCGCTCGAAGACGTGAAGCTGACCGTGACGGTGCACGACGACGCGTGCCGGCAGGCGCTGCTGGCGCTCTTCCAGACCGACGCGGTCGAGGCGCGCGCCATCGAGCTGACCTGGTCGCAAGAGGCGCTGCAGTCGCAGCTGAAGGAGCTGCAGAAGGCGTTCGAGCAGATCGCGAAGGGAAAGGTCTTTGCGAAGTACGTCGGCGCAGGGCTGGTGCTCAGCGGCACCGTGAGCGAGGCCGAATACCGCAAGGTGTTGTGGGAAGTGCTCAAGCGGTCGCTGGGCCGGTTCGCGCTCGACGACCAGCTGACGGTGCAGGCCGCGGCCGACGCTGGCGTTCGCTGAGCCGGGCGAAACGAACGAAAAGGCGACCGAAAATTCCCGGAATCCTCCGGTGGCCGTCTGCATCTCCTCCAACGAACGCGCACCGCATGCCGCGGGCGCCGAACCCGAAGGAGCCCACGATGCTGACCAAGATCCTCCCCACCAACGAACACACCATCGAGCGCGTGCTGCGCGTGGTGGTTGGCCTGGGCGCGCTGAGCACCGTCTTCGTGGGCCCCCAGTCGAACTGGGGCCTGCTCGGCCTCATCCCGCTGGCGACGGGCCTCATCGGCAGCTGCCCCATCTACACCGCGCTGGGCTTCAGCACGGCCGGCAAGAAGTGACCTCGAGCGGGCGCAGCTGAGGCTCGCCCAACGCAGCGAACTCGACCATGGTCGTCCCCATGCGCGACGAGGCGGTTCTCGTACAGCAGGCCGTAGCGGGTGACGCTGCGGCCTTCTCTGCGCTGGTGACGATGTGGCGGGCCCCGGTGTTCCGCTTCGCGCGGCGGTTGCTGCACGACGACGCCGCCGCCGAAGACGTGCTGCAAGACACCTTTCTCACCGCCCACCAGCGGCTCTCGACCTGGCGCGGCGAAGGCTCGTTCAAGAGCTGGTTGTTCGCGGTCGCCCGCAGCCAGGTGTTGATGCAGCAACGCCGACGTGTCGGTGAGCCGAAGACGTACGAACCGATGGAGTCACTGCCCGAGCTCGGCGCCGAAGCCGGCTGGGGCCAGCAGATGGACCCGCAGCGGCTCACCGAGCGCCTCGAGCAGCACACCTTGTTCGAGCACGCGCTGGCCTCGATGGACCACGAAGAGCGCGAGGTGCTCATGCTGCGCGACGTCGAAGGGTTGTCTGGCGAAGAGACGGCCTCGGCCCTCGGTTTGACGCTCGCGGCGATGAAGAGTCGACTCCACCGCGCCCGTCTTCGACTGGTCGCCGCCGTGAAGAAAGGAGCCTGAACGATGAGCGCACCCAGGACCGTCGGCGGGCTCGATTGTTTCGAAGTGCTCGCCCAGCTGTCGGACTACCTCGACGGCGAGCTGAACGACGCCGACAAGGCGAAGATCGAGACGCACCTCGCGGGCTGCGCCGAGTGCACCCGGTTCGGCGGCGAGTTCGGCGCGGTGGTGAAGGCCCTGCGCGCGCGGCTCGCTGATGACGACGAGGTGCCGGAGTCAGCCGCCAGGAAGCTCGACGGCGTGTTGCCTGCCTGACCACCGCAACGAAAAAGGCCGGGAACCCGAAGGTTCCTGGCCTTTCGTCACTTCGAGAACGAGCGCTGATCAGCCGCGCTGAATGCGCACGAACAGGCGGCGCAGGTCTTCGTTGATCTTCACGAAGTCGGTCTTGCCCTTCTCGTCCTTCAGCTGCTTCTCGAGGTCGGGGAGAATGGCCTGCGCGGCCTTCATGGCGTCGGCGTTGTCGTTCACGAGCCAGTCGGTCGCCTGAATGATGGAGAGGCGCGCGTCGAGGTTCTGCTCCTTGAGGCGCTTGAAGAGCTCGGGCGCGAACGCCGCGTTGTTGCCGCGGCCCACTTCGGCGGCAGCGCGCTCACGCACGGTGTCGTTCTTGTCGTCGAGCTTCTTCGCCCAGCAGGCCGCGTCGGTCTTGCACTCGCCCGAGGCCAGCAGCCGCGCCTTGTGCTGCGCGACGCGCTCGACGTGGCGCTTCACCGCCGCCTCGACGCCGTTCTTGCAGTCGGGGTGGCTCTCTTCTTCACCCTTGCAGCCCGCCTCGGTCTTCTTGCCCTCTTCGGCCGTCGCCTTGTCGAAGGCGGCGATGTCTTTGTCGGTGCCCATCATGGTGATGCCGCGCATGATCTCGTCGCGCGCGTCCCAGTACGGGGCCTTGCCGAGGAAGGTGATGAGCGCAGGCACGCCTTCGGAGTTGCCGATGCGCACGAGCGCGAACACGCACTCACGCACCACGCCAGCGTCGGTCTTCGCGTCGGTCACCAGCGCCGAGAGCGGCTTGACGGCGTTCTTCGAGCGCATGCGGCCGAGCGCGTCGGCGGCGCGGCCCTGCAGAATCGCGCGAATGTCGTCGTAGTCGGTCTTGGGGTTCAGCATGCCGAGCAGCGCCTTCTCGGCCCGCATGTCGTGAAGGTCGCCGAGCACCTGGGCCGACTTCGCCTGCAGCGCGACGTCCTTGATGTTGTTCTTCGCGGCCCACTCGTACATCGCCTTGTCGGAGCCATCGAGCACGGGCAGCAGCGCGTCGGCGGCGGGCGTGCCCATCTGGTACAGCGCGAACGAGGCCTCGAGGTAGAAGCTGACGCCCTTGCGCTCCTTGAACATCGCCTTCACGAGCGTGGGCAC
>JAEUJR010000322.1 GCA_016793585.1 Archangium sp. | reverse complement strand
TTCTCGTCGGCCTTGAGCCCCGTCTTCGTGCGCAGGTCGTCTTCGACTTCGTCCCAGTAGGCGACGCGGTCGATGAGCTTCTTCTCGAGGGCCCAGTCGCTCTTCTCGCCGGCCTCTTCGATGAGCGCGCGCACCTGGGTGGCGTCGAGCTTGCGGTGCTTCGCCACTGCATCGACGAAGTGGGTGAAGCCGCGCTCGAGGTTGCCGCCGATCATCTCCTTCACGGGCTCGGTGAACGCCTTGCGGCCGAACTGCTCACCCGAGCCCGACTTGTACTTGCCGAAGCGGAAGTACTGCACCTCGATGCCGAGCTTCTCGAGCAGACCGGGGTAGTGCGCGAGGTCGGTGGCGAAGCCGTTGAACTCGAAGCGGGAGTCCTTCGGCATGACGATCTCGTCGGCCGCGATGGCGAGCGAGTACTCGCGCTCGGTCATGTACTCGCTCCAGGCGATGACGAACTTGCCGCTCTGCTTGAAGGCGGTGATGGCGTCACGCAGCTCTTCGATCTTCGCGGGGCCGACCTGCAGCGGCGACAGCTCGAGGAGCACGCCCTTGATGCGTTTGTCCGCCGCGGCCTTCTTCAGGTTGAAGACGTGCTGCTGCACGGTGACGGGCTTGGGGCCGAAGAGCTCGTCGAGGCCTTCGCTCTGCACGTACTCGGGAATGGGTCCACCGAGCTTGAGCTTGAGCACCGCGCCGTCGTCGACCGAGGAGCCCCCGCCGCCACCCGCTGCCGCGATGGCGGTCGCGACGATGGTGAGCAGCACGAAGCCGCCGCAGCCGATGAAGAGCCAGGGGGGTGAGCGCTTCTTCGGAGCTGGCGGCGTGACGACGGGCCGGGGCGCCGGCTGGGGAAAAGAGGGCGCGGGCAACGGGCTGCCTTCGGGCGACGTCGGTTCGCTCATGGAGCCGACGACGTAGTGCCCGCGCTGGCCCGGGGCAACGACGATGCTCCCGTCAGATCGACGAGGAACGGCGGAGACGTTCGCGGGTCGCGACGACGCGAGCGAGCGCTTCGGTCACGCCCTTGTCGCCGGGCACGAAGCAGAGCGCGAGGCGCAAGTTCGTCTCGGCTGATTGGAGCAGCCCGAGCGCCTCGTCCGACGAGGCGGCGTTCGAGAGGAGCGTCAGGCGCTCCTGGGCGTTCGAGGGCATGTAACGGGTGTGCGTTGCGAGACGAGTCGACATGGGGTGCTCCGCGGCGAGAGGAATGCGGAGTGTGAGCTCCACGACGAAATCGCCCTGCGTCATCGTGGCTCCGAATTCACTGTCTCACGGCTGGTGTCGCCGCGCGAACTGGCACACGCTCGCCCTGCCCGTTCGAAGCACGCGAGGGGACCAGTCATGCTGCCAGCGACGCGGTTGGCGAGGCTTCGTGAAGAAGCAGCATCGTGGCCGGCTCCGACGGTGGAGAAGCCCTGGCCGATTCTGTTCTCGGGCTGTCTCGCGGGGCTTCGGTGTGGTGTCGACGGCAGCGACAACGGGCCGCACCCGCTCATGGCGCGCGTGACGTCACTTCCCACCGTGAGGTGCGTCGCCTTCTGTCCAGAAGACCTCGCGCTGGGCACGCCGCGAGGGTTGCCGGATCTCACGGGCGGTGACGGCTTCGATGTGCTCGATGGGCGGGCACAGGTACGGCTCGATGACGGGCGCGACGTGACGTCGGCGTTGGTGCACGCGGCGCACGAGATGGTGAAGGTCGCGCAGCGCGAGCAGGTGCGGTTCGCCATTCTGATGGACATGAGCGCCGCGTGTGGCTCGCAGGTCATCTCGGACGGGCCGCGGTTGGTGCCCGACCGGCGCTATCGCATCGGCTTCGGCGTCGCGGCGGCAGCCTTGTTCCGCGCGGGCGTGCCGGTGGTGGCGCAGCGCGATCGCTTCACGCTCGACGAGTTGCTGCGCCGGCTCGACCCGTCAGCGGCGCGGCTCGACGACGCCGTCGATCACCACGAGCGGCCCTGGTACCGGGAGCACTTCAAGGTCTGAAGCGTGACTCGGGGCTCGCGGCGAGGGTGCGGGTTCGTTCGTCGAGCCAGGGCGTGAACGACGCGTCGCGTTCGCAGGGCCCCGTGTTCAGCCGCAGCAACACCGCGCCGTGGTCGGTGGCGATGACTTCACCGTTGCGCGTGCCTTCTTCGACGATGACGTAGTTGAAGAAGCGCGAGGTCTCGTCGGGCAGCGGGGCTTCGTAGAACGGCACGTCACGGTGCAGCGCGAAGTACGCGAACGTCGCGCCGCGGGAGCCGAGCGTGAGGCCGAGCCCACACAAGTCGGGGCGGCGGCCGGCCACCATCATGAGTCGCGTCACCGGACCGCCCGAGTCGTACGCGCTGACGGGATCCCACCCGCCGATTTGCTGAAAGGTGAGCGAATGAAACGTGGCGAACGACCAGGCGCTGGTCAGCAGCAACGCCACCGCGCTTACGACGCCGAGCTGCCAGCGCCGCCACGAGAGCAGCTGCTCCAGACCGGCGGCCGCGCCTGCGCAGACGAGCGGGAGGAACGGCACGATGAAGCGAAGCTCCTTGTGTGGCAGCGCGATGTGCCCGAGCAGGAACGCGAGCGCGAGCCCGACGACGGCAGGCGCACGACGAAGCCCCAGCACCGCGAGCCCGGCGATGAGCACCCAGTGCAGCCCGAGGCTCTTCACGAGGTACTTCGTGTAGAACGCCGGCGGAGCCGTTCCCCACTCGGCCGCGCGCCCCTCGATGAGGTTGAAGCGCAGGTAGTAGATGCCCGAGTG
>JAEUJR010000423.1 GCA_016793585.1 Archangium sp. | reverse complement strand
CGCACTTCGGCCGCGTCGACGTGTTGATGAACGTCGCGGGCTACCTGAAGCCGGGCTTCGTGCATCAGCTCGACGCCGCCGAGGTCGACAAGCACCTCGACATCAACACCAAGGGCGTCATTCACGGCTGCCGCGTCATCGGCCGGCACTTCGCCTCGCAGAAGAGCGGCCACATCGTGAACGTCGGCAGCCTCGCCTCGCTCGCGCCGGTCGCCGGGCTCAACCTGTACGTCGCCTCGAAGTACGCCGTGCGCGGCTTCACGCTCGCGATTGCGCAAGAGCTCGCGCCCCACCACGTGCACGTCTCGCTCGTGATGCCCGACGCGGTGCAGACGCCGATGCTCGACCTGCAGGTCGACTACGACGAGGCCGCGATGACCTTCTCGGGCCCTCGCGCGCTCACCGTGCAGGACATCGAGCGCGTGCTCATCGAAGAGGTGCTGCCGAACCGGCCGCTCGAGGTGACGATTCCGATGACGCGTGGGCTCATCGCGCGCTTCGCCACCTTCATGCCGTCGACCGCCATGAGCCTCGGGCCCACCTTCAACTCCCAGGGCCGCAAGAAGCAGCAGGCCATCAAGGCCCTGCGCGCTCCGAAAGAGTGAGTCACCGCAGCTCGGGGTCGTACGCCTGGCCAAGCGCGGCCGGAGCCCGAGAGGCTCCGGGCTTCTGCAGCGCCAGCACCACGAGCGTCAGCGCGTACGGCAGCGCGAGCAGCACGCCTTGCGGAATCACCTCGAGCAGGCCCGGCGCCGAGGACGACAACGAGATGCGCAGCGCGTTGCCGAACGCGAAGAAGAGCGCGGCGCCTGCAGCTCCGAGCGGCGTCCATCGACCGAACACCATCGCAGCGACGGCCATGAAGCCGAGCCCGGCAGGCATGTGGTTCTCGAATCGATCGAGCACCGCGGTCGAGAGCTGAGCGCCTCCGAGGCCCGCGAGGGCGCCTGAGAGGACGACTGCTCCGAAGCGCAGTCGGGTCACGCGCACACCCATCGCAGCGACGGCCTGCGGCTTCTCTCCCACGGCGCGCAAGCGAAGGCCCCAGGCGGTCCGAGTCACCGCGAAGTGCACGACGAACGGCAACACGATGGCGAGCCAGGTGAGGGGCGAGTGGCCCAACCACTTCGGCAATTGTTCGATGGGCGGTGTGCCTGCCGGAGACGAGAACGCGGCCTCGAGCAGGAACTGGCCGAGCGCGAGCATCACCAGGTTGATGGCCATGCCCGAGACGACCTGATCGCTTCGTCCGTGAATGCAGAGCCACGCGTGCAGCGCCGCGACGAGGGCGCCAGCGGCGACACCGACCAGCACACCCAGGGGTGTCGGCATGAGAATCGAAGCGGCCGCGGCACCGAACGCGCCCGCGCGCATCATGCCTTCGACACCGACGTTCACGACGCCCGCGCGCTCCGAGAGCGTGGCGCCGATGGCCGCGAAGACGAGCGCCGGCGCGGCATCGAGCACCGAGTCGAGGAGCGCGAGCAGCATCACGCACCTCCCTTCGGTGGAATGAGGCGGTTCGACAGCTTCATCCACACCAGGCGCGCGGCGACGAGCAGCAACGCGAGCCCCTGAATCAGCTCGGGGAAGCTCTTGTGCACGCCGAACAGCTGCATGCGCGTGCCACCGGCGCGAAGCCCGCCGAAGAGCAGTGAGGAGGCGAGGACTCCCAGTGGATGTCCGTTGCCGATGAGCGCCATGGCGATGCCGTCGAAGCCGTATGGCGCGCCGATGGTCGCGGGGTAGCGCTGCTCGGTGCCGAGAATGAGCACCGCGCCCGCGAGGCCAGCGAGCGCGCCCGAGACCAGCATCGCCGAGATGAACGAGCGGCCGACGTTCATGCCCGACGCCTGCGCCGCTGCCGCGTTCGCGCCGATGGCCCGCCACTCGAACCCGCCGACGAAGCGCGAGAGCCACAGCCACAACACGATGGCCGCCGCGATGGCGAGCAGAATGCCGGCGTTGAGGCGTGAGACCTCTCCAGCGAGCCGCGGCAGCTCGGCGCTCTCGTGAATCTGCGCCGTGCCCGCGATGGAGTTGTCACCCGTCGTCACCGCGCGCAGCGGGCCCGTCACGAGCCAGTTCTCGACCAGCATCAACGCCACCCAGTTCAACATGATGGTGCTGATCACCTCGTGCACGCCGCGGTAGCGCTTGAGCAGGGCAGGGCCCAGCGCGTACAGCGCGCCAGCCGTCGCAGAGGCGAGCAGGCAGAGCGTGACGTGAAGTGGTGACGGCAGCTCCACCGCGGCGCCGACCACCGCGGCAGCGAGCGCGCCGACGATCAGCTGCCCCTGCGCGCCGATGTTGAAGAGGCCGACGCGAAAGGCCACCGCGACCGAGAGGCCGGTGAGCGTCAGCAACGCCGCCTTCGTGGCCGACTCTCCCAGCGGGCGGAGCAGCACCGCACTCGAGCTGCCGTCGAAGAACTTCGGGAAGTCGCCGAACGCGCCCCAGCACATCGCGAGGAACGCGTCGATGGCGACGTCGAAGCCACCGCGCAGCACCGCGACCGCGACGAAGCACACGAGCAACGACGTGAGAATGGAGCCGATGGAGGGCAGCGCCGCGCGCAACGACTCACGCATCGCGTACTCCGAGCATGCACTTGCCGATGAGCCGCTCGTCGAACTGCGCACGCATGAAGGCGCCGCTCACCTTGCCCTCGTAGAGCACGACGACACGGTCGGCGAGGGCGAGCACCTCTTCGAGGTCGAGCGAGACGAGCACCACCGCGCCGCCCTTCGCGCGGAAGTCGAGCAGCCGGCTGCGCACCGCGTCGACGGCGGCGAGGTCGAGCCCACGCGTCGGCTGCACCGCGACCAGCAGCTTCGGGTTCGCGTCGAGCTCACGACCGACGACGAGCTTCTGTTGGTTGCCGCCCGAGAGCGCGCCGAGGCGCAGCTGGGGCTCCCGCGGGCGAACGTCGTGCGACTCCATCAGGGTGCGCGTGCGGTCGAGTCTTCCAGCGAAGTCGATGCGGGCGCCCTTCGCGAACGGTGCGCTCCGGTGCCTGCCGAGCGACACGTTCTCGGCGACGGTGAAGTCGGTGACGACGGCGTGTTTGAGCCGGTCTTCGGCAATGTGTGCGACGCCGATCTCCCGCGCGAGGCGTGGCGTGAGCGAGCCCGAACGACCCGCGACGCGCAGCACGCCAGCGTCGACGCTGCGAAGCCCCGTCAACACCTCTGCGAGCTCGCGTTGCCCATTTCCGTCGACGCCCGCGATGCCGAGAATCTCGCCTGCGCGCACGTCGAGGGAGACGCCGCGAAGGGGCCCGGCCGAGAGGTGCTCGAGCGTGACGACCAGCTCACCCGGCATCGACTGAGGTGGAGCGGGCGGCGGCGTACGCGAGCCCACCATCAGCTCGGCGAGCGACTCGGGCGTCGACTCCGACGGCTTCACCTCGGCGACCTTCTTCCCCCGACGCATCACCGCGATGCGGGTCGCGAAGGTGAGCACCTCACGCAGCTTGTGGCTGATGAGCACGACCGTGAGGCCCTCGTCCGAGAGCTTGCGCGTGACGGCGAACAGCTCGTCGGCTTCCTGCGGCGTCAGCACCGCGGTGGGCTCGTCGAGAATGAGCGTCGACACGCCACGGTGGAGCGCCTTGACGATCTCCACCTTCTGCTGCGAGCCCACCGTCAACGTGTCGACGCGCGCGCGCGGGTCGAGGTCGAACCCGAAGCGCCTGCACGTCGCCTGCACTTCACTCACCGCGCGGGGAAGGTCGAGCACTCCCAGCCGCGTCGGCTCCTTGCCCAGCACCACGTTCTCGGCGACCGAGAGCGTGCCCACGAGCGTGAAGTGCTGATGCACCATGCCGATGCCGCGGGTGAGCGCGTCGGCGGGGGTACGAATTCGAATGGGCGCGCCGTCGATGGCAACGTCTCCCGCGTCGGCCGCGTAGAGCCCGTACAGCACGTTCATCAGCGACGATTTGCCGGCGCCGTTCTCACCGACGAGGGCGACGCGCTCTCCTCGCTCGAGCTCGAGCGAGACGTCATCGAGCGCCACCTGCGTGCCGAAGCGCTTGGAGATGTGCCGAAGCGCGATGGTCATGTCGAACCAGTCACCGGCGCGCACTCTTGCAGAATCGATCTCCCTGGTCTTGGACTTGACGGCGAAGGCCACTCCGCGTGCGATCGCCGCCTTCATGACCGCTCGACACCTTCTCCTCGACAGCCCCGCCCTCGGTCGCCGCGCTCACGTGTGGTGCTTCGGACATTACGGAACGCCCGTCATCGTCTTCCCCTCGAACGCAGGCGTGGCCCACGAGTGGCGAGAGAGCGGCATGGTCGACGCGCTCGCACCGCTGCTCGCCGCCGGCCGCATCAAGCTCTACTGCCCAGAGAGCAACATCTCGCAGACGTTCTCGACCGAGGGCCCGCTCAGCGTGCGCATGCAGCGGCACCACCTCTACGAGCGCTTCATTCTCGACACCCTGGTGCCCTTCATTCGCAAAGACACGCACCAGCCGCACGTGCGCATGGTCGCGACCGGCTGCAGCATGGGCGCGTTGATGTCGTCGCTGTTCGCGTTGAAGCACCCCGAGACGTTCCGCTCGGCGCTGTGCATGTCGGGTCGGTATCGCGGCTCGGGCTTCATTCGTGGCGGCGCGTCAGAGGCGTCGTACTTCAACGACCCGCTCGCCTTCGTGCCCAACCTGTCGGGCCACGAGCTCGAGCGTGTTCGCCGGCAGACGCACCTCACGCTCGTGGTGGGCCGCGGCCCGTTCGAGAACCGGTGCATTCCCGAGACGATCGAGCTCGGCGCGTGGCTGAAGAAGAAGGGCGTGCCGCATCACCTCGGCGTCTGGGGTGACGACAGCCGGCACGACTACACGTGGTGGCGCAAACAGGCCCGCCACTACCTCGCGCAGTTGGTCTAGTTCGCGGGCGGAGCGAAGCCTTCCAGGTCCTTCTCGTTCGACGGCACCACGAGCGTGCCTGCCACGATGGCCGCCTCGAGCGCCTTCACCTTCGCCAGCGCCTCGGCCTTGCCGGGGAACTCGAGCGTCACCGGCGCGAACGTCACGCCGCCTTCTTTGAGGCCCATGACGCCGTCTCCGGCGGTGAAGGTGCCGGCCTCGAGATCTTTGATCGCCTGCCACACCGCGAGGTCGACACGCTTCACCATCGACGTCAGCACCGCCTGCGGCGCCAGGTGTGACTGGTCGGAGTCGACGCCGATGACGAACACGTTCTTCCCGCCGTCCTTCGCTTCCTTCACCGCCTGAATCACGCCGGTGCCGTCGCTGCCCGCCGCGTGAAAGATGACCTCGGCGTTCTTCGCCACGAGATCGGCCGCGGCCTGCTTGCCGTGCTGCACGTTGTCGAAGCTGCCCGTGTACTGCACCAGCACCTGCGCCTTCGGGTTCGTCGTCTTCACGCCCGCGCGGAAGCCGGCCTCGAACTTCTTGATGAGGGGAATCTCCATGCCGCCGACGAAGCCGACCTTCTCTTTCGCGACCAGGCCCGCGAGCGCGCCGACGAGGAAGCTGCCTTCGTGCTCCTTGAAGACGACCGTACGCACGTTCTTGAGCGCCTGCGGAGTTCCCTTCGCGTCGAGGATCGGGCTGTCGATGAGCAGGAACTTCGAGTCGGGGTTCTGCTTCGCCACCGCTTCGACCGCATTCTCGAGCGCGAAGCCCACGCCGATGATCAGCCCCGCGCCTTGATCGACCACGAGCTGCAGGTTCGGCTGATAGTCCTCCTGCACCTTCGACTGCACCACGATGGGCTTGAGCGCGATGGGCGTGATGCGGCTCTTCAGCTCGTCGGGAATCAACGCGTCGCGAGCGGCCGCAGGCATGGGCTCATAGCTGCCACCCTTGTACGTCGAGCCCGCGGCCCACACCTCGAGCCCGCGCAGCGCCGAGTCGTTGAACGATTGATCACCACGCCCGCCGATGTCGGTGACGAGGCCAACCGTCAGCCCGCTCTTCGGCTTCACCTCGGCTTTGGGGTCCTTCGAGTCCTTCTTGCAGCCGGTGACCGCCAACAGCATCAGCAGGAGCGCTCGTCGCATGCGCGGGTTTGTAGCGCTCGTGGTGGAGCGGGCAAGCGCGATACCGTGGCCCGATGATTCCCGTGCCCACGCTCGCCACGCCGCGCCTTCGCCTTCGTGACTGGCGCGACGACGACCTTCCGGCCTTTCGCGCGCTGAACCTCGACCGCGAGGTGCGCCGCTACTTCCCGTCGCTGCTCACGCCGTACGAGACCGACGTCTTCGCGCGCTCGATTCGGGAGTTCCTCTCGCAGAATGGCTGGGGCCTGTGGGCGGTCGAGGTCGAAGGCGGCGCTCCGTTCATCGGCTTCGTCGGGCTCGGCCGGCCGTCGTTCGAGCCCTTCACCGACTGCGTCGAGGTCGGGTGGCGGCTCTCGCGTGAGGCGTGGGGCCAGGGCTACGCGACCGAAGCTGCGCGCGCGGCCGTGGCCTTCGGTTTCACCTCGCTCGGCCTGCAGGAGATCGTCGCCTTCACCGTGCCCGCGAACCGGCAGTCGCGCCGCGTGATGGAGAAGCTCGGCATGACCCACGACAGTGCGGGCGACTTCCTGCATCCACGCGTCGCCGAGGGGCATCACCTGCGGCCGCACGTGCTGTACCGCCTCTCGTTCGAGGCGTGGAGCCTCGCGAGAATGACGCCCTCCGTCATCGCCCGACCCGCGCCCGTGGTTGGAGCGCGCTAGAAACGGCCCCGTGGCACGGCTCGTCCGTCACTTCGTCGAAGAGCCCCGTCAGTGCTCGTACCTGCCCAACCTGAAGGCAGCGCTCGAGTACCGGCTGATGGTCGACGTCACCCCCATGGAGCTGCAGGCGCTCGTGGTGCGCGGCTGGCGTCGCTTCGGGCCTGCGTACTTCCGCCCCTCTTGCGCCTCGTGCATGGAGTGCGTCTCGATTCGCCTCGACGTGCACCGCTTCGACCCGACGCCGAGCCAGAGACGCGGCCTGCGCCGCTCGAAGCGCTTCAAGGTCGAGCTCGGCCGCCCGCGCATCGACGAAGAGCGACTCACCCTGCACGCCGCCTGGCACGGCACCCGCGAGTCGTCGCGTGGCTGGGAGCCCACCAACCTCACCGAAGACGAGTACGCCACGCAGTTCGCGTTTCCCTCGAGCACCGGCCGCGAGATGGCCTGGTACGACGGCGGCCGCCTGGTGGCGCTCGGCCTCATCGACGTCACCCCCGACTGCCTCTCGGCCGCGTACTTCTTCTACCACCCCGACATCGCGCGCCTGTCTCCCGGCGTCGGCAACGTCATGCAGTGCGTGGAGCTCGCGCGTGAGCTCGGCTGCCAGCACATGTACCTGGGCTACCGCGTCGATGGCTGCCCGTCGCTCACCTACAAAGGTGGCTTTCGCCCGCACGAGCTGTTGATGGGGCGGCCCGCGCTCGATGAAGAGCCCGTGTGGCTCGAAGCCCAGCGCACCGTCGCCACGCCCGAAGACAAGGACTGATTCCGCCGTGCCGTGTCTGTTGCTCGTCGAAGACGATCGCCACCTGCGTGAAGCCCTGAGCGCAGCGCTGACGACGCGCGGCTATGAAGTGTCGGCTTTTCCCGCGGCCGTGCCGGCGATGTTCGCCCTCGACGCCGGCCTGCGAGTCGAGCTCGCCCTGCTCGACCTCGGCCTCCCTGACCGCTCCGGCATCGACGTCGTGCGCGCCCTGCGCCGCCAGTGCCCTGAGGCCACGGCCCTCGTCTTCACCGTTCAAGACGACGCGCCCACCGTCATCGAGGCCCTGCGCGCGGGAGCGCGTGGCTACCTGCTCAAGTCGACCCGCCTCGAGCGGCTCGTCGAGGCCCTCGACGAGGCAAGGGGTGGTGGCGTGCCCATGTCGGCGCAGGTCGCGCGCTACCTCGTCGCCCAGCTGCCCGCAGAGGAGGATGGACGCCGCCTTGACGCCCTGACGGCGCGAGAACGTGACGTGCTGCGTCTGCTCGCCAGGGGCCACGCCTATGCTGAAGTCGCCACGGCGCTGGGCATCGCGCTCGGCACCGTACAGATGCACGTGCGAAACCTGTACGCCAAGCTCGAGGTGTCGTCGAAGGCCGAGGCAGCGGCGGTCGCGACTCGCCTGGGGTGGCGCTGAGGTGGACGAGACGACCCGCGCCTTCCGCGCAGCCCAACGCGCTCCACAGAACCTCGTCATCCACACGGGCGTCGGCCTGCTGCTCTGCGCGCTTCCGCAGGTGCCGGGCATGGAGGCGCTCCTCGGCCTGACGAGCAGCGCCCTTGCGCGCTGGGTGGGCGCCTGCCTGACTGCCACTGCCATCGCGACGGTGCTCTACCGAACGGTCGGAGAAACGGCGACCCTCTATCGCGTCGCCGCCGTCACCGAAGCGTGCCTGCTGCAAGTCGGAGCCGCGACCGTCATCACCTCGAGCGGCCGCCCGGCCAGTCCACTCTGGCTCATCACCATCGCCTTCGCGTCGCTCCAGGCCGGCATCACCGAGGCGAGGCTGCTGCTCGGGGCCCTCGTGGTGGTGCCGCCCATTGGTGCCGCGGTGGCCTTCGCGCTGCGCAGTGACTTCGCGGGCGCGCTCGTGTGTCTGCTCGTCGACGCGCTGGCGCTGATGGTCTTCGTCGCCACCAGCCGCGCCCACCTGCGCCGTGAAGAGGCCATGGCTCAGCTCGTGCGGTGGAAGCTCGAGGAAGATCGCCGGCGAATCGCCAGAGACCTGCACGACGGCACCGCCGCCGATCTCGCCGCGGTCGTGTGGAAAGCCGAGGCGCTGCTGCAA
The DNA here is from genome assembly GCA_016793585.1 of Archangium sp. The sequence continues at coordinate 1,222 of JAEUJR010000423.1, read as the reverse complement.
CGCCTGCCGTCCGACCCCGCCGGTCGCGTCGAACTCGAGCAGCTCGCCACCCGCGCGAGCGAGGGCATCGACGACCTGCGCTCCATCGTGTGGTCGCTGCGCCAGGAGGACCGAACCTGGGGTGCGCTCGTCGCGTGGGTTCGCCAACGCTGCACCGAAGCGTCGTCGGAGCGGCTGCGCGTGACGGTCGAGGCCGCCGACGAAGACTCCGCCAGGCCCGTCCCCGGCTCCGCCTGCATCGACGTGCTGCGCTTCGTGCAAGAGGCCGTGCGCAACGCGCTCCGCCACGCTCACGCGACGACTGTGAAGGTTCGGCTCGAGTGGCGCGCTGCCATCGGGGTCTCGGTCGAAGACGACGGCCGCGGGCTGCCCGAGGGCGCCGAGCTCGCCAGCACCGGAGGGCTCCGCAACTTTCAGCGCCGCGCGCAGGCCTGCGGGGGCTCGTCACGCGTCGAGCGGCTGCCTCGGGGAACCCGGGTCTCGTTCTCGGTGCCCACCCATGAACATGGGTAGCGCCGCTGGAAGGCGTGGGGCTCAATCACCCGCCGATGCAACTCCGTCTGGTGCTGGCAACGAGCCTGGGGCTCTCGAGCTGTGGAGCCGACCCTGCCTTCGACCAGTGTGAAGCGCAGCGCAGCGCGTACACCTGCGGCACCACGAAGGGCCTCGTCATCGACTGCGCCGCCTTCCGCGGGAAGACGTGCGACGCGATGGTGATGGAGACGTGGCTGCGGTGCCAACTGGCGGCCCACGTCAATGCGTGTGGTGTCGACTCCGCGACTGGCGCGACCGGCATCATCCCCACCCGGCTCGACACCTCGCGGTGCATCAAGCCGGCCTGCCAGTGCACCTCGGCCGTCTGTCAGAGCCAGCCACGGCCACCCGGAGAGCCCCCATGAACCGAGTCCTTGTCCCGCTGCTCCTCGCTGCCGCGTGCGCACCTCGCGAAGGCAGCTACACCGTCTCGTGGGACTACACGCTCAACGGCGAGAGCAGCACGGGCATGCGCACCATCGCCCTCACCGGGGGCCGACAGTCGCTCAAGCACTACCCGCTCGGTGGCATCTACATGGCGTCAGATGAGAAGACGACGTTCAAGCCCACGGAGCAGCTCTACGACAGCGCCGACTACACGACGCAGCGCCTCACCGAAGAAGAGCCCTCGATGGACCCCGCGAAGCGCGTGCCCGTCGCCGTCGCGCTCGACCAGCTCTACAAGATT
>JAEUJR010000307.1 GCA_016793585.1 Archangium sp. | reverse complement strand
CGGTCACGGAGGAAGTCTTTTGCGGGAAAAACTGCTGGCGCTCGCGGCACTCCAGAAGGTCGACACCGAGGTCGCGGCCCTCAAGAAGAACGCCGACGGGTACCCGAAGGACATCGGCGAACTCGAGAAACAGCTCGCTGCTGCGAAGGCTGCCGTCGACGCCGAGCGCACCAAGTTCGACGAGCTCGAGAAGCAGAAGCTCACGCTCGAGCAGACGATCGTCGAAGACCGCGACAAGGTGAAGAAGTGGGAGGGCCGGCTCACCGAGCAGCGCTCCACGCGTGAGTACTCTGCGCTCGCCCGCGAGATCGACATCGCCAAGAAGGGCCAGCAGACGATGGCCGAAGAGGTCGTCGAGCTCGGGCGGCAGGCGACGATTCAGCGCGAGGTCGTGCGCGTGAAGGACGCCGAGTTCAAAGAGAAGTCGAAGGGCCTCGTCGAGAAGATCGACGCGCTCAAAGAGAAGCTCGCCGCCGCCGAAGCCGCCGTGAAGGCGCTCGATGGCAGCCGCGAGGCCGCTGCGAAGGCCGTCGATGCCGCACTGCTCAAGCGCTACGACGTCGTTCGCAAGAAGCGCATGCCGGCGATGAGCGCGCTCGTGCCGCCTGGCGTCTGCAAGGGCTGCGGCATGAACGTGCGCGCGCAGTTCTACAACACGCTGGTCGCCTCCAAGGGCGTCGAGACCTGCCCCTCCTGTTCGCGCATCGTGTACGCACAGGAAGTGCTCGACGAGCCTGCGACGAAGTAACCTCTGCCCTCCTCCATGACGGCGAAGGCGAAACTGCTGAGCGGTCGCGCCCTGTCGAGCGCGGTCCTGCGCTTCCTCGCGCGGGAGGAGCCGCTCGTCGCCACGCTCGGTGCCTTCCCCCAGCTCGATCGCGCCCGCCTGCAGCGCATTCTCGAGAAGGCCGCTGGCATGGTCGACGGCGCCAACGGCCACGACGAGCCTGCCGAGCCGGTGATCAGCCGCGTTCGCCTCTACTCCGACGGCGCCGCGCGCGGGAACCCGGGCCTGGCGGGCGCTGGGGCCGTGCTCGTCGAGCCTTCGGGCCAGGTCGTCGATCGCATCGGCAAGTTCCTCGGCAAGCAGACGAACAACTACGCCGAGTACATGGGCCTCTTGCTGGGCCTGCGCCGCGCGCGCGAGCTCTCGGTGCGCGAGGTCGAGGTCTTCGCCGACTCCGAGCTCATGCTGCGGCAGCTCGGTGGGCGGTACCAGGTGAAGAGCACCTCGCTGCGCCCGCTCTACGAAGAGGCCCTCACGCTGCTGAACGACTTCGAGCGCGTGAAGCTCGTGCACGTGCCGCGCGAGATGAACCGCGCCGCCGACGAGATGTCGAACCGCGCCATCGACGAGCGGCTCTGAGCCCTGACGGGCGTCGAACGTTTGTCGTAGCCCTGCCCGAGGGGCACTCCTACGGTGCCGCCGCTTCACGAACGTTTCTTCGAGGAGAAAGTCATGGCGACCCGTGCATTCCACTTCTTCCGTGCAGGCGGCTTCGATCAGGTGCGCTTCGACACCGGCGCCGATCTGCTCGCCATCGATCAGCTCGATCAGAAGCTCTGGGTGGCGCTGGCCTGCCCCACGAAGGGCCTCGCGTTCGACTCGCGCACGCTCGAGCTCATCGACGCCGACAAAGACGGCCGCATTCGTGCGCCCGAGCTGATCGCCGCCGTGAAGTGGACGGGCACGCTCCTCAAGAACGCCGACGATCTGCTGAAGAGCGCGGCCGAGCTGCCGCTCTCGGCCATCAACGACGCGAGCGACGAAGGCAAGAAGATCGTCACCGCTGCGAAGACGGTGCTGGGTGGGCTCGGCAAGGGCTCGGCCTCGGCCATCTCGGTGGGTGACACCGCCGAAGCGACGAAGGCCTTCGACAACCTGCCCTTCAACGGAGACGGCGTGGTGCCGCCCGAGTCCGCGAAGGACGAGGCGACGAAGAAGCTGCTCGCCGACATCGTCGCCACCCACGGCGCCGTGAAAGATCGTTCGGGCAAAGACGGCGTCAACGCCGACAAGGTGAACGCCTTCTTCAAGGACGTCGCCGAGCACGTCGCGTGGCTGAACAAGGCCGACTCGGTCGCAGGCCTGCTGGTGCTCAAGGCCGACACCGGCCCCGCCTTCGACGCGCTCAAGGCCGTGCGCGCCAAGGTCGACGACTACTTCGCCCGTTGCCGGCTCGCCGCCTTCGACGCGCGCGCCATCGCCGCGCTGAACCGCGAAGAGAAGGAGTACCTCGCCGTCGCCGCGAAGGATCTCACCATCACCGCCGACGAGGTCGCCAACTTCCCCCTCGCGCACATCGAGGCCAACAAGCCGCTGCCCCTGTTCGAGGCCGTCAACCCCGCGTGGGCCGGCGCGCTCGCCGCCTTGGCCACGAAGACGGTGAAGCCCGTGCTGGGTGAGAAGAAGACGCTCACCGAGTCGGAGTGGCTCGAGCTTCGCGGCAAGTTCGAAGAGTACGAGGGCTGGCAGAAGGACAAGGCCGGCGCGGCCGTCGAGAAGCTCGGGGTCGACAGGCTCAAGGCGCTCGCCGCCGACGGAGCGCGCAAGCCGGTCGACGCGCTGTTCGACGAAGAGAAGACGCAGGAGGGCACGGCCGCGACGCTGGCCTCGGTCGAGAAGCTCGTGCGCCTGCACCGCGATCTCTTCCGCCTCGCGAACAACTTCGTCTCGTTCAAGGACTTCTACGAGCGCAAAGAGAAGGCCATCTTCCAGGTGGGCACGCTCTTTCTCGATCAGCGCGCCTGCGAGCTGTGCATTCGCGTCGAAGACGCGGGCAAACACGGCACCATGGCGCCGCTCTCTCGCGCGTACCTCGCGTACGTCGACTGCAGCAGGCCTGCGAGCGGCGAGAAGATGACGGTGGCCGCGGCCTTCACGGCGGGCGACAGCGACAACCTCATGGTCGGCCGCAACGGCATCTTCTACGACCGCGACGGCAAGGACTGGGACGCCACCATCACCAAGATCGTCGACAACCCGATCTCCATTCGCCAGGCGTTCTGGTCGCCGTACAAGAAGCTCATTCGGTTCATCGAGGAGCAGGTCGCCAAACGCGCCGCTGCCGCCGATTCGGACTCGGCCGACAAGCTCACGGGGAAGGCAGTCGCGGTGGGCTCTGCCGCCGAGACCGGCACCTTCAAGCCGCCCGAGAAGAAGTTCGACATCGGCGTGGTCGCGGCCCTGGGCGTCGCGGTGGGAGGCATCACGGCGGCCATGGGCGCGCTGCTGCAGGCCTTCTTCGGCCTCGGCTTCTACATGCCGCTCGGCGTGGTCGGCCTGCTGTTCCTCATCTCGGGCCCGTCGATGCTGATCGCCTGGCTCAAGCTGCGTCAGCGAAACATCGGCCCGCTGCTCGACGCCAACGGCTGGGCGGTGAACGCGAATGCACGCCTCAACGTGCCCTTCGGCGGCTCGTTGACGCACACCGCAGCGCTGCCTTCGGGATCACGTCTCGACACGGTCGACCCGTTCGCTGAAGAGAAGAAGCCCTGGGGCACCTACGCGGTGCTGATCGCCGTGCTGCTGCTCGCCGCGCTCTGGTACTTCGGCAAGCTCGACACGGCGTTGCCGCCTGCAGTTCGCAGCATCACCGTGCTCGGCAACGCAGCGCCCGCTGCACCGCAGCCTGACGCGAAGGCCGAGGCGCCCAAAGCCGAGGCGCCCAAGGCTGATCCTGCGCCAGCGAAGTGACGCGATTCTCCGCTGATCCACAACACTGACGGTTTCCCAATACCCCCGTGGTCTGACGCGACCCATCGTCGCGCTCGATGATCACGGGTCTTACGGCTGGCCCCCTTCTCGCAATCTGCGGTTTCCCGTCGGCGATTCAAGCCGAGCGCGAAATGCGCCGAAGACGAGACGAAACCCAAACCGTGAAGAGGGGAATCATGAAGAATCGAACGTCGCTGTTGTGGAGTGCGGTTGGCGTGCTCGCCGTCGTCGGCGTGTGGGCCTGCAGCAATGAAGTGAACGAGAACCCGACCGTGGTGACGACACCCGGCACGCGGACGAACCCGGGCGACTTCCCCGGCATCGACGACGTGAGCGAGAACCTGGCGCAGCTCGCCTCGGCCTGCACCTTCACCGCCGACGGCGGCGTGGTGGCCATCAACCTCTCGGCCGGCGAATACGCGCTCATCGCGCGCGGCTCGCTGAACGACGGCGGCCAGTCGCTCAACGTCAACGGTACGCCGTGCGGCAACGCGACGCCCAGCAGCGCGACCCGCATCAACATCACGGGCTCGCCCGACGGCGGCAGCGAGACGGTCGTCATCGACTACCTCGGCGGCACCTTCGCGCTGGGCTCTGCCTCGTCCGTCGGCATCAACATCGACTTGAAGAACGGCGCGTCTGACGCCCTCAAGATTCGTGGCTCGTCTGGCGTCGACAACGTGCTGCTCGCCACCACCACGGCCGACGCCGGCTCGAACGGCGTCTATGCGATCGCCGTCGGCATCAACGGCACCACCAACCCGGGCGTGAAGGCCATCAGCTTCACGGGCGTCGAGGCCCTCGTCGTCAGCACCGGCCCCGGTGACGACGTGCTGCGCACCGCTGGCCAGGCTGACGCCGGCGTCGGTGGCACCCCCTACGGCCGCACCCTCTCGGGCACGGGCCCCAGCGTCACCTTCTACGGCGGCGACGACAACGACACCCTGAACGGGGGCTCGGGCAAGACGGGCAGCGCGGTCACCTTCGCGGGTGGCGCCGGCTCCGACACGGCCGACTTCTCGGCTCGTACGAACGACGTCAGCTGCACCATCGGCGGCGGCGCGGTCTGCGGTGAGACGAGCGAAGGCGCCACCATCGGCACCGACGTCGAGGTGCTCAGCGGCGGCGCGGGCAACGACACCCTGGTCTGTGCGGCGGCGGTCGTCTGCACCGTCAACGGCAACGCCGGCGACGACGCCATCACCGGTGGCGGCTTCGACGACACCCTCAACGGCGGCGCGGGCGACGACACCATCATTCCCGGCGGCGGCGACGACACGGTCAACTGCGGCAGTGAGAACGACACCATCTCGTACTCCGATCGCTCTGCGGCGGTGACGGTGGTGCTCGGCACTGGCGGCGCGGCCTCGACCAGCAACGGCGACTCGGCCTACGCGCTGGCCGACGGTGGCACGGCGGCAGAGAATGACTCCATCACCGCGTGTGAGAACATGATCGGTGGCTCGGGCGCCGACACGCTGACCGGCAACGACTTCGACAACGTCATCACCGGCGGCGCTGGCGCAGACACCATGAGCGGCGGCACCGGCAACGACACCTTCATGATGGGCGCGGCCTCGGACGGCTCCGACACCATCAACGGTCAGGGCGGCGAAGACACGGTCAGCTACGGAGCCCGCAGCGCGGCCGTCACCGTCACCCTCAACACCTCGACCGCCACCACCACCAACGGCGCGGCGAGCGAGAACGACAGCATCGTCAACGTCGAGAACGTCATCTGCGGCAGCGGCGCCGACACGGTGACGGGCGACTCGGCGAACAACCGCATCGAAGGTGGCGGCGGCAACGACACCATCGACTCGGCGGCCGGCGACGACGTCATCGACCCCGGCGCTGGAACCAACGCGGTCACCTGCGGCGCAGGCAACGACATTCTCCTGCCCGGCGGTACGACCACGAACTCGGCGGCTGACTGCGAGCTCTGAAGCCCTGACGGCGATGTGACGAAACACCAGGCGCAGGTCGCTTCCACCGAAGTGACCTGCGCCGCTTCGTTTGGGTGGGGAAGGCGATGGCCAGACACCTTGAAATCGCCCTGCTCTGCCTCGCCACGCTCTCCTGTGGCCCCGAGCGGCAGCAGCAGCAGGGCACGACGGATCCGACGGGCACCACGGTTGGCACCACGGGCAGGCTTCCGCTGGCGCAGCCCTGCAGCATCTCGGGCGGCATCGTCTCGGTGGTGCTCAGCGCGAACGAGACCGCCACCATTACCCTCGACGGCAGCAACCAGCTGACGGTGAACACGGTCGTCTGTGGCACCGCGACCGCGAGCTCGACGAA
>JAEUJR010000327.1 GCA_016793585.1 Archangium sp. | reverse complement strand
TCCATCGACAACCTCGTCGGCTTCTCGCAGGGCCTCGCTCCCGCCTTCCAGGAGCAGCCGGGCATGAGCGAGCTGCAGCAGCAGATCACCCAGTTCGCGCCGTGGAACGTGGCGCAGCTGCTCGCCGCCCGTCACGCCGAGTTGCTGGGCGAATAAACGACCGGGTCACCACGCATCACGCAGCCGCGGGTAGTCATCGCGCTGAACGGAGTACACGTTCAGCATGGTGCCTGCCTGCGGCTGCCACGTTTTCCGGAAGTCGAAGCCGAGGGTGTTGGCGAGCGCGATGGAGCGCTTGTTCCACGGCGCGATGAACCCGAAGAGCTCTTGAAGCTGCAGCACCTCGAACGCGCAGCGCATGGCCTCACGCCCCACTTCGGTGGCCAGGCCTCCGACGCGCGCGGTCGGTGAGACGAGAATGATGTACTCGACGCCCGGCCAGCCCTCGGGAAACCAGAGCCCGCCGCGGCCGAGCAGCCGGCCCGTCGACTTCTCCTCGAGCACCCAGGGGCCGAAGCCGCGCAGGTGCCAGTGCCCCACCATCATCGCCAGCACGCGCCAGGCTTCGTCACGATCGAGCGTGGGCTGCTGCATCCACTTCATCGTCTCTTCGTCGGCGAACCACTCGGCGAAGGCGTCGAGGTCGCGCTCTTCGGGCATGCGCAGCCGAAGGCGGGCCGTCTCTCTCGTCAGCATCTCGCGCGTCATGGTGCTCCTTTGCGTGCGTCGTCGAGCAGGCCTCTGACGAGGTCTTTGGCCGCGGTCGCCTGTTCGTCTCCCTCTTCGGCGAGCCAGTCGGACTCGGCCCTGCGGTGATCGGCCCGACGCTTGATTCGGCCGACCACGTCACCACCGCACCCGCCGCAGCGCGTGCGCGTGCCCAACCTCGCCCCGCAGCCCGAGCAGACATCGCGACGAATGAGAAGGCCCAGCGGCGTCAGCGTGACGAGCAGCACCGGCCACCAGACCCAGTTCGCGAGCGCCACCAACGCTCCAAGCCCGGCCAGCCCCGCCGCCACGGCGAAGACCGGTGGCTGGTTGACGCGGAAGACGATGTCTTTCGCTGCTGCGCGCTTCGGCTCCCAGGGCGGAGGAAGCGGGGGCGGCGCCTTCTTCACCCACTCCGACTCGGGTGGCAGTTTCAGCCGGTCGAGCAGCGCCGCCCGTTTTGGAAGCCAGCGGTCGCGCACCTCTTCGACGATGGCCCGCGCGTCGACCGAGAGCTGCTCTTTCACGCGACTCCACTCGTTCGGGTCGTTGCGGAGCGTGAGCTGCAAGCCCAGCGCAGTCGCCACACTGAAGAGCGGCAGGTACCCGCGCTCTGCCAGCACGCGGTCGTTGCGATGGGCGATGGCGCAGGCGAGCACGCCGAAGCCGAGGAACAACGAGCTCAGGTCGGTGAGTCGCTCCTCGGTCGCGTCGTGGGTCTGCGTGATGTCGCGGCGAAAGCGCCAGGCGTGCGCGGTCTCGTGCGCGAGAATGCCAGCGAGCGCCATGGGCTCGCCCAGGTGCGCTGCGCGTATGCCGAAGAGGTACGTGCCGAACTCGTTCACGCCCGCGAAGAAGGCCGCCGCGTCGCGATGAGGCGGCTCGTACGACTCGTCTTCCGTCCAACCGGGGTCGGTGTCGAGGCGAAGCGAAAAGGGCAGCGATGAGATGCGCGCGTGCGCCATCAGCCGCCGGAGCATCACCTCGGCGCTGCGAAGATCGCCTCGCCAGGCGTCGGGGAAGAAGTGGTGGGTGGGGAGCAGAATCGGCGCGAAGACGAAGTCCGCCACGCCATTCGTCGCGAGCAGCCCGGCGAGCTCGTCGAACAGCTTTTCTTCGTCAGCGCCCCCGGCCATGCGCGCGACGTTCGCGCAGGTCGTGCGGCGAAGCACTCATTCTCGCGCGCTGCGCTTCGGCGGACGAACTTCGAGGGTCTGGGCCTTCTCGGCGCGTTTGCGTGACAGCTCGACACCGACCGCGTCGAGCCCGTGACGATTCGCGACAGCGAGCACGGTGCCGAGACCGCAGAAGGGGTCGACCACCACCGTCGCCTTCGGCTTTCCCTTCACGAACGTCACCGCCACTTCACACGCCTCGACGCCCATCGCACGCGCCCACGGCATCTCTCCCAGCTGCGGCAGCACGTCGGCCGTGGCCTCGCCGGGCTCCACCGTCAGCTCGCGGCTGAACGCCAACAGATGCGCCCACGCCGGCCGGCCGAACGTCGTCATGCCTGGCGGCGCGCGACAGACGACCTTGTGAAAGAGCTGAAAGCTGCCGGCCCGTTCGGCGCCGCGCTGCACCAGGTACGCCTTGTCGACCCAGCGCCCGTCACGCTTCACGTCGGTCTGGAAGAACACCGCCACGCCCTTCGGCGCCACCCGCTCGCAGATGAGCTGCGCCGTGTCGCTGAACCACGCCCGCCACGCCTCGAACGACAGGTTCATCTCCGAGACGTCGGGCATCGAGGTGATGACGGCGTGCGACTCCGAGAAGCGCTGCTCCTTCAGCCAGGCCACGCCCTCGGTGTTGTGAATGACGCGTGCCGGAGCCATCGGCCTCGACGACTCCCGCAGACGCGCCTGCGTGTCCATCTGGAAGCGTCGGGAACCGTTCACCCGGTAGTGGCCGACGGGCAACCCGGGCTACCTTGTCGCTCATGCGTTTCACCCCCGTGTTCCTCCTGCTCGCCAGCCCGGCGTTCGCGCAACCCGTGAGCCGCCCCGAGCTCAGTGACGCCGATCAGAAGAAGCTCAACGCCGGAGAGATCGTCACCCGCTCGTTGACGCCGACCGACAACAAGGGCGTCGCGGCCATGGCCATCGGCGTCGTCGACGGCCCCACCGACGAGGTCTTCCCCGTGGTGCGCGACTGCAAGCACTTCTGGCAGTTCATGCCGCGCACGAAGAAGAGCTGGGTGAAGGAAGAAGACGGGGTCGGCACCATCTGCCACGTCGAGCTGTCCATGCCGTTCCCGCTGCCCGACCTCTGGAGCGACAGCATCTCGATCGTGCGCGAAGAGCCGAAGGGCCACCACTACCGCGGCTGGAAGATGGTGCGCGGCAGCTACCACCGCAACGACGGCTCGTGGACGGTGCTGCCCTGGGGCGACGGCTCGAAGAGTCTGGTCGTCTACGCCATCGACTCCGACCCGAAGATGGCCGTGCCCGACGCGCTGATTCGGGTGGGCCAGGCCGGCTCGTTGCCCGACGTCATCACCCAGATTCGGAAACGCGCCGCGAAGCTGAAGGCCGAAGCGACGGGCGCCTCGGCCTCGAAGTGACCGTCACGGCGCGACGCTGAACGTCTGGCTCAGGCTCAGCATCTGCGCCGAGATCTCGGCGACGCCCTTCACGGCAGAGAGCCGGCCGCGCCACCCCGGCACGCTGTCGACCTGCACCACCTGGGGATCGCTCGAACGCCAGTGGCACAGCTCGGTCACGTCGAGGAAGGCGCCGTCGCTGTACTGCGCGACCGCCCGAAGCTCGCTGGCGAGCCCACCCTGGTCCGACGAGGGGCGAACGACGAACAGCTTCTCGAGCTGCGCGTCGCTGACCGTCAACTGCACGCTGGTGATGAGCCCACCCACCTCGGCCTCGACCGACGCAGGCCCCGCCGTGACACCCTCGATGATGGCGTAGTCCGAGCTGAGGCTGACGTTCACGAAGGGAGAGCTTCGCAGCACGGCCACGGGCGTGAGGTTGAGCACCGCTCCGTCGCTGAAGCGGCCGTAGACCGCGAACGAGGCGAGCTGGCCCTCGAGCAGCCGCGACGCGGGCAGCGTCAACTCGATGCCTTCGAGAATCGGCGCCTGCACCGCCACCGTGAACACCAGCTGCTCGCCGCCGTAGCTCGCGGTGATCTCCACCTCGCCCTGACGCCGCCCGGCCACCGTCCCCTGCGTGACGTCGGCCACTTCGCTGCTCGTGCTCGACCATGACGCCAGGTCAGACACCTCGAGCACGCTGCCATCATCGAACGTCGCCAGCAGGGGGAACGAGATCGACCGGCCGGCCGGAACGTCGGCGTGGGGCAGGGCGCTGCTCAGGCTGACCAGCACGCGCGCCGTGACGAGCACCGCCCGCGACGCCGTGAAGCCCTCGTACTGCGCGACGATGCGGGCGCGCCCGGGCGCCATGGCCACCAGGTGCCCAGCCGAGAGCCCCGCGATGTGGTTGTCGAGCGAGAGCACCTGCGCGTCGGCCGTGACGTCTCGGCTCGAGCCATCGGTGTAGCTCGCCACCACCACCAGCGGCAGCGACTGGCCCGGCCGAATCACCTCGTTCATCGGGTCGAGCCGCAGCGCGGTCACGGCGGGCGGCAGCACGCGCACGTCTTTGCGGGCCTCGAGCCCACCGAAGCGGGCGATGAGCGTCACGTCTCCCTGCGCGTCGAGGCGGAAGTGGCCGGGGTCGCCCAGGGGCCAGGCACCGACCCCCGAGGCGCTCCAGCGCGCTTCCCCGGTCACCTCCCGACGCGTGCCGTCGCTGAAGGTCGCGAACACGTGCAGCTGCGGCATGAGCCCTCGCGGGGCCTCGAAGAGATCGTTCGGGAAGAGCTCGAGGCTGCGCGTCACCGCCGGAGACGCGATGAGCGACACGCCACCCTGCCGACCCTCCATCGTCGCCGAGATGTGAGCCTGACCTGCTCCGATGAGCCGGGCGACGCCGGTCTGATCGATGGCGATGATGGACTCGTCAGACGATGACCACGTGACCTCGTCGGTGCACTTCACCTTCTTTCCGTCGCTGTACACGCCGTACGCCTCGAGCTGCAGCGTGGCGTTCACCGAGAAGCGCTGGCCCGGCGCCGCCACCTCGATCAGCTGAAGCGTGGCCTGGGCTGAGGAGGAGTTCGTCGGCGCGCCGAGACACGCCGAGAGCGCGACCGCGAAGGCGGCCGTCAGAAGAGAGCTGGTTTTCATGGAAGGTGCCCCTGGGAGGAAGAAAGACCGAGCTTCCTCAGAGCAACCGATGTGCCTCGCCGCTCAGGCGTCGTGTCGCGGGGTTTCGACGGGCGGCGCAGGGTCGGTGATGACCGGCTGAGTCGGGGCGGTTGCGACAGACGCAGACACCGCCGCCGTTGCCGCCGCTTTCGCCGCGCGGTCCTGCTTCCAGCCTGCGATGAGCAGCACGCCGATGCCGGCCAGAATCGCGAGATCGGCCACGTTGAAGACGCCGGTGCGCAGCGACCCGAGGCCCATGTTCATGAAGTCGACGACGACCCCGCCGAAGCGGGCGCGATCGATCCAGTTCGAGAAG
>JAEUJR010000303.1 GCA_016793585.1 Archangium sp. | reverse complement strand
AGATTCAGCGGGAGCTTCGAAGAATGGTTCGCAAACCGGGCAGAACGACGCATGGAGCGCCGCCCTGTGCGGGATTCGTGCCAGTGGTGGGAGTGTGTAGGCGCTTTGCCGCACTGGAGCAGGAACGTCGCAATGCCGGGTATTTGTGAGTGCCCTCGAGGGTGCGAGCCATTCAACTGAGGAGCGTTCCGAGTCAGGAGGCCTCATGTCACCCGCCCGATTGCTGCTGTTGAGCTCAGCGCTGATCAGCTCGTGTTCGCTTCGCGCCGTCACGAAAAGTGAGCGCTCCATGAACGAGACAGAAGCACGGCATCGGCTCGCCCAGGCGCGTGCGCTTCAGTGGTCGTTCCCCACTTCTTCGGGGCGCCCGGTTTCGCGACCAGCGGCCGCAGTCGAGCAACTGGCGGCTGAACGTGGCGACTTCGCCCAAGCGAGCCAGACGCTGCTCGCCAGTGGCGACACGATGGCGGCGCTCGAGCTCGCGGCCAACGCCTGGCGACTCTTCGTGCTCACGCGTGACGAAGCGGGAGGTCGAGCGTTCCTCGGCTCCGTGCTCGACCGCACGCCGTCGACGCCGACGAGAGCGCGAGCGCTGGCGTCGTATGGCGACGGGTTGCTCGCGTTTCGACGGGGAGACCTCATGGCCTCGCGGGCCCGAAGCACTGCAGCGCTCGAGGCGGCTCGCGCCGTCGGAGATGCCGAGGCCGAGCTGCTCGCACGCCTCGGGCTCAGCCGCGTCGAGCTCTCGGAGCACCACGCCGACCGTGCAGCCGAGCATGCTCGTGCCTCGTACGCGCTCGCCGGCAACCTCGGCCCTGCGTTCGGCCAGGCACCGCTGCACATGCTCGCGCAGTCGACCCGGCTGCTCGGCCTCGACGACGAGGCAGCGAAGCACTTTCGCGAGAGCCTCGAGCTCAATCGGCGCATCGGAGACGCGGGCATGGTGCTGGTCGAGCTGCACAACCTCGGGCACGTCGAGCTGCGGCTCGGCCACGTCGACAGCGCCGAACAGGCTTTCGTGGAGTGTGCAGCGCTCAGCGGAGACGACGACCCCTACGACGTCGCGATGGCCTCGTTCAATCGAGCGGCGATCGCCTTCGCGCGGCGCGACTGGCAGGGCGCTGCTTCTCTGTTGAAGCAGGCTCGCGAGACGCTCTCCAACGCGAAGCTCGAGTTGGCGGTGGATGATGCCGAGGAGTTCGACCGGCTCTCGCGTCAGCTCGAGAGTCAGCGCGACTCGGCGCGGTGAGGAACGAGCGCAGCAGTGCTGATCAGTCGAGCGAGCTCGCGACGACGGAGCTGCGATGCGCGTGTGATGGCGACGAAGCGCACCTGTGAGCCGTTCCCCTCGAGCAGACCGGCAGGGTCATCGAGCCGCACGCCCCACTCGAAGCCGATGCGAACGCCGTTTTTCACGGGAACGATGAACGCGAAGTACTTCGGCGCCGATGAGGCCCCAGCCCGGGCGCAGGCGCTCCACGGCATGTGGCACGAGCGTCGTGATGCGTTCTCGCGCAGCGTTCGCGAGGGCGACGACCTTCGGCCCGTGCGGAGCGAGCAGCTCGTCGATGGACCCTGGCGTCAGCTTCACGCCGCCTTCTTTCGCACGACGCCGAAGCCGAGCCCAAACACGATGCTCATGACGATGAGCGGTGGCACGTGCTCCACGTGGCCCGCGCCGGGACCGAACGCGACGTACCAGGGCAGGTTGAGCAGCACCGTGACGGCCACGCCGTGGAGCAGCGGCCCGAGCCGCGATGGGCTCACGACCACCAACCAGCCCGCGACCGCCCAGAAGAGAAAGGACTGCGCCATCACCCACACGCCGGCAGCCGCATCGGCGACGGCGATGAGCACCACGTCCATCACGCCAGCGACGACACCGGCCACGACCCCGAGCTTGTGCATTCGTGAGTCGTAGGACCCAACCCTGACGGATTCTGTCCGCATTGATGCGAGACTCCGGAACATGAGCCGCGCCCTTCGCCTGATGCGACTGTCCGAGGTGCTCCGCGCGAGCGACACGACGACCGTCGACACGCTCGCTCAGACACTGAAGGTCAGCGGGCGCACCGTTCGCCGCGACCTCGCCACGCTGCGCGAACAGGGCCTCGCCATCACCGGAGAATCGGGGCGCGGCGGGGGCCTGCGCCTCGAAGGCGACCGCGGCATCACCTCGGTGCACCTCTCGCTCGAAGAGGTCGTCTCGTTGTGGCTCTCGGCCAGGCTCAGTCAACGCACCAGCACGCTGCCCTGGAGCACGTCGGCCTCCACCGCCCTCACGAAGCTGCTCGCCAGCCTGCCCCGCAGCCGCAGCCGCGCGCTCACCTCACTCTGTCGGCGCGTCATCATCGGGCCGGCGCCCACCGCGCGCATGCTCGAGTCGCTCGGCGAGGTGCCACGCGACGCGCTCGCGGTGTTCGAGACGTGCTTCACCTCGCGCACCGCGATGGCCTTCGACTACCGCGGGCGAGAAGGCCGCTCCTCGTCACGTCGCGTGGAGCCGCACGGCCTGCTCGTGCAGAGCCCGCTCTGGTACGTGCTCGCGTTCGACCTCGATGCTCACGCGCCGCGCATGTTCCGCATCGACCGGCTCTCGAAGCTGCGCCGGCTGCCGTCGACGCCGTTCGAGCCGCGCCGAACCGTCATCGACGCGCTGCTCGAGCCCGGCTTCGAGTGGCAGCCGCTCATGGGGTGAGCGTCACCACTCCGACCAGTTGCCCGGCGCCTGCGCCCAGACACTCGCGACCGGCGCTCCACTGAAGGCACCCTCGAGCGCCTTCATCTCGTTCGGGTCGCCGTAGTGCTCGCCCATGCCCTTCGCGTCGCACCAGAGGTCGACGCCCAGCAGCTCGAGCGGCGACGAGTCTCCAGGCGGGTTCAGCTTGATGAACAGCTCGTGCGACAGCAGCCCACGCGCGCGGGCGGTGCGCTGCGCCTTCACGTCGGCCGCGCGGAAGATGTTCAGCGCCTTCTCGGGCGACGCGATGGGCCCCCGAATGAGGCCGACGTAGCGCTCGTTGCGGTTCATCGCGGCCGGCAGGTTGTACGTGAAGGCGCCCTTCGCCGGCATCCACACGGTGGCGTCGCGGCCCTTGAACAGCTTCGTGCCCTGCATCTGCACGTTCTCGTTCGCGAAGAACTGCATCAGGCCCTTCGGGTCCTGCCACCAGTCCATGAAGAGCACCTCGCCCTCCTTCGCGCCCGACTGCGGCATCACGACGGGGGCATAGACCTTGTGGCTCAGGTCTCCGAGGGCGCGGGCCGCGGCGATGCCGGCCTGAGAACCCGCCGTGTCGTTGTGCAACACGCGAAGACCTTCGAGGGTGCTGGGCAGGTACTGACCGCGAACGGTGAGGAACACGGGGGAAGCGTCGGTGCTCATGGGAGTCTCCAGGTGCTGGGGTTGGCGTTGCGAGCCATGGACCGACCCACCCGCCGAAACTCATCGGTGTGTCGCCCCAACCTCGATTCCCATGTGGTGGCGCTGATTTCGCCAGTGCACGCCGCGAGGTGAGGGCGCATCATCACGACCCGATGTCAGAACCAGAACTCATCTCGCTCACCATCGACTACGCGAAGAACCAGACCGTCGACGACTCGCTCGCGGCCCGCACTGACCTCGAGGAGCTGCAGCTGCGAAACGTGCCACCCGGCACCGTCCTGCCCGAGCTGCTGAAGACGCTCCCGAAGCTGAAGGTGCTGGGTCTCACCGGAAAAGACGACATGCTGCAGGTGCCAGCGCTCGTCGCCGAGCTGAAGCTCGAGAAGCTCGAAGTGTGGGACGCGAAGGCGCCCGAGCTGCCTGCGCTCCCACTGATCAGACAGCTCTACTTCGTGACGGAGAGTCCTGAGACAGACGTGCCGGCGCTGCTCGAGAAGGCGCCGCAACTGGAGCGCCTCGAGCTCCACGGCTCACACCTCAAGGGCCGCGCGCTGCCCGACGCCATCGGCGACTTCGCCAACCTGCGCGAGCTGATGATCAACAACTGCGGCCTGACGAAGCTGCCCGACTCGCTGGGCAACCTGCCGCTCGAGGAGCTCACGCTCGTTCACAACGCCTTCACGGCGCTTCCCGACGTGGTGTGCGCGCTGACGAACCTGAAGCGGCTGATCATCTCCGAGGCGCTCGCGAAGCTGCCCGACGCGCTGGCAAACCTCACGCAACTGACCGAGCTGCGGCTGGGCGGCTCGTTGAACAAGGGCGAGACGCTCTACAGCCGCGACGACGCGAAGAAGATGAAAGACGTGCCGGCGGTGCTCGCCAGCCTCACTGGTCTCGAGGTGCTCAGCCTGGGCCGCTGCGGCGTTCGTGACGGCGCGAACTTCGAGACCCTCTGCGCGTCGCTGACGAACTTGAAGACGTTGAACCTCGAGGGCGCCGGGCTCACCTCGCTCGACGTGCTCGCGCCGCTCACCCGGCTCAGGTCGCTCACGCTCGACTCCGTCAAGACGCTCAAGTCGCTGGCGGGCATCGAGGCGCTCACCGAGCTGGAGGAGCTGTCGCTCGAGAGCGCCGAGCTTCGCGACATCAGCCACCTCGCGCAGCTGAAGAAGCTGAAGAAGCTCAACCTCGAGTACTTCGAGACGAAAGACCTCGGGCCCATCTACGAGCTCGACGTCGAGCTCACCGCCGACGAAGAGGTGCTCGAGAAGTACAAGGCGCGCGCGGCGCTGCGGGGCGTGCCACCGTTCGAGCTGTTGCTGCCGAAGCTGGGCTCGCTCGACCCATCGCTGGTCGCGAAGACGTTCGAGCAGCTCACGGCGCGGTCCGCTGTCGCGTCGGGGCGAAAGAGCGCCCTCGTGGCCGCGCTGGCGACCTTCAAGCTGCGTGACGCACTCTCGGAGTCGCTCGGCGCCACACTGGTCGATCAAGACGACGAAGAAGAGGAACCGCCCGAAGAGGAGGACGAGGACCTCGACGAGGAGGACTTCGATGAGGACGAAGACTCCGATGACGACTCGGACGACGACGACGCGGATGAAGAGAGTGATCAGCTCATCTCGCTCCCGCTGCTCGAGAGCGCGCTCGATCGGCACCGGGGGAGCATTCCTCCACTCATCCTCGGCAAGCTCTTCGGCGCGGTGCTGCGCAACGTCAGCGCGAACATTCCCGCGGCGCTCATGATCGCCCGCGAGGTGCAGGAGCGTGGAGACGACGCCGCCCAGCTCGCGCTCGTCGAGGGCTTCAAGCAGGCCTGCGAGTACTACGACCCGGGCCACCGCATGTTCGAAGACACCATGCAGGACCGGCTCATCGACGACGTGTTTCCGACGCTCGGTGCCGCCGCGCAGACCGAGCTGCTGACCTGGGCGTCGGACGATGCGCTGCAGTCCGACCAGCTCGACGGGTGCTTCGGCCCTGCGCTCGAACGCGCGAACGCCGAACAACGCGAGAGGCTGGTCGCGCGCCTCGAGAAGCACCTCGGCAATCGCATGCGAGACCTCGAGCGCATCGACGCGCTGCTGGCCTCCATCGCCGACGCCGGCCCGAACGCGAAGGCGGCCGCCGAGCTCGCGCGCCAGCGGCTCGACGAGAAGCTCGCCGAAGCGAAACGCCGCAAGGCGCTCGAAGCAGACCTCGAGAGCGACACCGCCGAACGCGTTGCCTCGGCGCTCACCACGCTCGAAGGCGACGAGGCGCTCGCGAAAGACCTCCAGGGCGCCCTGTGGGACGCGAACAACTGCAAAGGGCTTCCGCTCGAGGCGACCCGCACGCTCGTCGCCCTGTGGAGCACGCTCGACCACGACCGCGGCCTGCGTGAAGCCTTCGCCCGCGGCGTCGAGACCCACGGCGTCGAAGCGATGGCCGACAGCGCGACGGCGCTGGGCCTCGACGGCCTCGAGCTCGCGTCGTTTCTCCGGCGCGCCGCGCGTGAGCTGAAGACCTCGAAGCGCGTGAAGGCGGAGGAGGCGCTGCTCGACCAACTGCGCGCGTGGGCGACCTCACTCGACGGCATGACGCCGCTGGTGGCCAGGTCGACCGAGCTGCGCGACACGCTGTTCGAAGCCGCCGAGCAGTACGACCAGAAGGCCATCGCGCAGGGCATCTCGACGCTCGCCGAGCTCGAGGCCTTCACGCCTGCGCCACTCGATGAAGACGCCCGCGAGGGATGGAGCCAGTTCGCGACCGTCATCGCCGACATGGCCGGCAGTCAGGAGTGGAAGCCGCTCAAGCTGCTCGTGCGTCACCTGCACAAGCTGCCGCTGCCACCGAAGACGAAGGAGCGCATTCTCGCGCAGCTCATCGGTGTCTGCAGCCAGGGGAAGGACGCAGAGGGGCTGAAGCTGGCCATCTCGCTCGCGCCCGAAGTGCCCGAGTGGGACATTCTCGCCTTCAACCTCGCGTGCGTGACGGCCGCGAGCGGTGACAAGGCGGCAGCGCTCAGACACACCCGCCGTGCCCTCGAGCTGGGCAAGCCGCCATCGCAGTTCCTCTCCGACTCAGACTTCAAGTCGTTGCGTCAGGACGAGGATTTCAAGGCGCTGCTCCTCGAGTTCGGTGGAGACGAGGAGCCGGAAGACTCCGGTGATGACGACTCCGGTGATGACGACTCCGGTGATGACGACTCCGGTGACGACGACTCCGGTGACGACGACCTCGATGACGCGGGCGACGAAGACGGGCTCGTCGAGTTCACCGTCACGAACGAAGCGGGCCAGGAGATGACGCTCAAGGCCCCGCAAGACGAGCTCGACCTCGGGATGAGCATCGGCGTCGTGCAGGCGACGCTCGTCTCGGGCGACTGGTTCGAAGACGCGCGCACGTTGGTGCTCGATGGCAACCGAATGCTCATCGACTCGGTCTCGCTCGACGGAGAAGACGTCACCATCACCGGCAGCTTCGAGCCGCTCGACTGATCAGGGCAGCGCTGCACGAACCTCGTGAAGCGCGCGCGCGGCGAGGCCCCGGCTGCTCTCTGCGGGCTTCGGCGCCACCAGCACGTCGGGCATCACGCCAGCCACGTCGTCGGTGCCGTCCTTCGCGCGCAGGCGAACGCAGTTGGGCACGCGAAACGCGAGGTGCACGCGCGAGAGCACCAGCGTGCCGTCGACGTCGACGAAGCCGCAGCCCATGCCTGCCGTCTTGTTGCCCACCACGCGTGCGATGCCTTGGTCCTGCATCAGCACCGAGAACAGCTCGGCCGCCGAGCCCGTCTTCGCATCGACGAGCAGAAACGTCGGCCCGTCCCACGTACCGCGCACGAAGTCGGCTTCCGCGGCCCAGTAGACGGCCGAGGCTGCGCGAGCATCGAGCGCGTCCTTCTCGACGAAGTCACGCGGCCCGCTCGCGAAGCCTGCCGACGTCAGCCGCGTGCAGCCCTGCTTCCCCCACGGGCGGCGCTCGCGCCAGACCCACGAGAGGTCGCACTTCGCCGTCAGCGCGTCAGCCTGCAGCTTCGTGAACGAGGTGATGGCTTCGTCGACCATGGCCTTCGAAGGCGCCGGAAGTGGAGGCGTCACCGACGACGCTTCCTTCAGGTCCTCGAGCTGAACGTCGAAGTCTGCGACGTCGGCCCCGACGCGAGCCACATCGACGGCGAGTGAACGGGCTTCGAGGTGAAGAGCCGCGCGGCCCAGTCGCCGAGGTCGTTGCCTCCACCGTTGCCGCCGACGTCGACGACCAGCGCCACCGCGCCAGCGGCTTTCACCTGCTGCAACCGCTTCTGCAGCGTCACCAGGAACTCGTGGTTGATGCCCGACGAGACGAGTTCTTTCGTCGGCGTCTTGCCAGCGGCCTTCAGCGCGCGGTGCACGTGTTCGCACAGCGCCGGGTACTCGGTCGTTCGAAAGCGGGGAATGCGCACGACGCCGATGCGGCGGCCTTCGACCTCGATGACGCCCGCGCGAAACGCGTCGCTCCAGCCGTCGTTGAGCAGCGTGAAGTCGGCCAGCGTCTCGATGGGCAGCGAGAACTGCACCGGGGTCGACTGCTGGTAGCCGTACGACGCGCAGGCCGTGGGCGCTTCTCCCGTCGAGGGTGGCCAGGGTGGCTCGACAGAAGGAGTCGTCGCTCCACCCGGCGGCGAAGTCTTCGTGAAGTGCCCATCGTGA
This sequence comes from Archangium sp., assembly GCA_016793585.1. The sequence goes on along the minus strand of JAEUJR010000303.1, from coordinate 2,323 downwards.
AACGCGGCCACGAACGCGTTCAACGCTGCTGTCGCTTCGGCCTCGTCGTGCGCCGCCTGGAGCGCAGCCAGCGTCTTCTTGTCGAGCGCCGGCACATCGACGCCGCCCTCGGGAGACGCGAACCACGCGAGGTGTGCGTAGTCACGCTCGAGCCCCTGCTTCAGTGCGGTGTAGTCGGCGAGCCACGGCTTGCGGTCGAACGCGTGCGCGACGTCGCACACGAGACTGGTGACGACGAGAGCGAAGGCGTGTCGACGCATGGTGCGCGCTTGTGTCCGGGTTTCCGCACCGGGGCAATCGGCGCGCCCTCGATTCCAGCAGGGCCGGAATGCTCCACGCCGCTGTTGCGTCGATCTCGTGCGCTCGACAGATTCGCGCTCCCTTTCACCACCGAGGAAGTCGCAATGCCCAAGTCCGTCACCCGCCAGGCCACGCAGCAGACCACCCGCGCCACGACCGCCGCTCCCGCGCAGAAGCCGAAGACGCCGGCCGCTGCCGCGAAGACGACGGCGCCTGCCGCGGGCTGGGGTGCGAAGGGCAACGCGGGCGCACTGAAGATCACCGCCGCGCGCATCGACGAAGGCGTCGCCACCACGCCGAAGCTCGCGCTGCCTGCTGGCTACTCGGCGAAGTCGTCACAGTACGACAACACCCTCAAAGACACGGTGCACGGCAAAGAGGTGACCTTCGAGCAGAGCGCCCAGCAGATCGAGATCAGCGGGCCTGGCGGCAAGAAGTTCAGCATCGGCACCGACAAGAAGGCCATCGACGAGATGTTCGGTGAGTGGAAGAGCGAGGTGAAGAGCGCGAAGAGCGAGCCCGAGAACGAGTTCTTGAACCTGAGCTGGGACTCGCAGTCGAGCGTGAGCGGCGTCGGCACCGCGGGCAAGCTCATGAGCGTCTCGCTCGCCGGCAGCAGCTACACCGGTGGAGCCCACCCGAACTCGGGCACCTCGCTCGCCACCTACGACGCGCGCACCGGCAAGCAGGTGAAGCTCGACGAGCTGCTCACGCCGCAGCAGATGAACGCGCTCGTGAAGGACATCGGCGCGAAGCTGAACAAGCTCAAGGGCCCCGAGGACGTCGAAGGCCAGTCGTTCAACTGGGGCGGCCCCGACGAGCTCAAGTCGACCATCGCCGAGAACTTCGCGCTCACCACCGACAAGAACGGCAAGGTGAAGATCGAGATCGCGTGGGAGTCGGGCATTCACGCGCTGGGCCCGCTCTCGGCGCACTTCACCGTCGACGCGCCGGCCGACAAGGCGTTCCGCGCGAAGATCGGTCTCGAGTGACCGGTCGCTGATCAGCTGATCAGCTCGTCACCAACGGCGTCTCCTTCGGCTGCTGCTCGCCGGGGAGACGCCGATTCCCTTTTCCCCGACCACCCGAACGACGCTGCACCCATGCGAATCGTCGTGTTCCTCGTCGTGGTGGTTGGCTTCTTCGTGTCGTGTCGCGTCTGCACGCTGAAGGCCTGCTTCGACATGCTCTCGCTCGAGGTGCGCGCACCCGACGGAGGCCTCGTCGAACAGTTCCGCGGCACCGTCACGCTCGATGGACAGGACGTGCCCTTCGAGTGCCCCACGCCCTCGGCCGACAGATACATCGACTGCCTCGATGCCGGCCTCGTCTCGCTGAACCTGAGCTGGATTGGCCGCGAAGGAACCAGTCGCAATATCGGCGCCCCAGTCGCCAGCGTACCGGTGCGTGTCGTCGCCAACGACGGTGGCCTCTCGTGGTCACGCACCATCACCTCACCCTCCACCTGGTACGCGAACGGCCCGGAGTGTGGACCCGAGTGCATCGCTCACACCGAGCGGGTCGTGCTCGAGTCGAACTGAGCCGAAGGCGTGGCATGGTGCGCGGCCCATGTCGCTCGCTCTGCTCGCCGTCGTCGTGCTGGTGCTGCTCGGTCTCGGCTACCGGCTCTACGGCGGCTTCGTCTCACGGCAGTACGCGTTGAATGACGGCGCGCCGACGCCGGCCGAACGTCTCGAAGACGGCGTCGACTTCGTGCCGACACGTCCCTTCTATCTGCTCGGTCAGCACTTCTCGGCCATCGCCGCAGCAGGCCCCATCGCGGGGCCGATTCTCGCGGCGCAGCAGTTCGGCTGGCTGCCCGCGGTGCTGTGGATTCTGTTCGGCGTCATCTTCATCGGCGCGGTGCACGACCTGTCGACGCTGGTGGCGTCGGTGCGGCACGAAGGGCGCTCCATCGCCGAGGTGGTGAAGTCGAACCTGGGCCCGCGCTCGGGTGTCGCGATGATGGCCTTCATCTGGGTCGCGCTCGTCTACGTCATCGTCGCGTTCACCGACGTCACCG
>JAEUJR010000293.1 GCA_016793585.1 Archangium sp. | reverse complement strand
CGGGCGGCGAGATGGACTCGGTGTGGAAGACGCACTTCGACATCGGCAACGAGGCAGCGCCGTTCAAGGTCGTCGCGGGCCCCGTGTACCGGAGCGTGGTCGACATGGCCGACGTGGCGCACGGCTGGTGGGTCATCGACTCCGGCGCGAGTGGCTGGCCGGGCTCGGCGCACTACGGCGACCAATACGACGCGTGGAAACGCGGTGAGCTGGTGCCGATGTTGTTCGACGTGGCCGAGATTCGTCGTGGCCTTCACGGCGAGCTGACGCTCAACCCGTAGCACGCATCATCAGGGCTGATGTGACGGCGGGCGCTCCGTGCGAAAAGCCGTGCGCCGGTTCAGGCACGCCGTGATGACTGGCGCGCAACAACTCCGGGGAGGCGGACATGGCGCACCACGTGGTCGTCGTCGGCGGTGGGTTGGGCGGGCTCGAGACCGCGCGTCGGCTCGAGCGGCACGACGTGAAGGTGACGTTGATCGACCGGCAGAACTACCACCTGTTCCAGCCGCTCCTGTACCAGGTGGCGACGGCCGGCCTCTCGCCAGGAGACATCGCGTCGCCGATTCGCAACCTCGTCGCTTCGCGGCCCAACGTCGAAGTGCGCATGGGTGACGTCGTCGGCGTCGACCTCGCGAACAAGCGCGTGAAGCTGGCCGATGGAGAACTCTCGTACGACTCGCTCGTGCTCGCGGCCGGTGTTCGCCACAGCTACTTCGGCAAGTCGCAGTGGGAAGGCGACGCGCCCGGGCTCAAGACACTCGACGACGCGCTCGAGATTCGCCGCCGCGTGCTGCTCGCCTTCGAGAACGCCGAGCGTGAAGACGACCCCGTGAAGCGCGCGGGCTGGCTCACCTTCGTCGTCGTCGGTGGCGGCCCGACTGGCGTGGAGCTGGCCGGCGCCATCAGCGAGCTCGCCCGGTTCACCGTCGCGAAGGACTTTCGCCGGTTCGACCCGCGTACGGCGAAGGTGGTGCTCGTCGAGGCAGGCCCGCGCGTGCTGGCGGCGTTCGACACCGGGCTGTCTGGCAAGGCGAGGGCGTCGCTCGAGAAGCTGCAGGTCGACGTGCGGTTGCAGACGCGTGTGCAAGACGTGACGTCAGAAGGCGTGCAGCTGCCCGATGGGTTTCTGCCCGCGAAGACGGTGCTGTGGGCTGCCGGTGTCGAGGCGCCGCCGCTGTCGAAGACGCTCGGCGTCGAGACCGATCGTTCAGGCCGCATCAAGGTGCAGCCCGACCTCTCGATTCCCAACCACCCGAACGCGTACGTCATCGGCGACCTCGCGTGGTTTCCGCTGCCCGATGGCTCGTCGTTGCCGGGGCTGGCGCCGGTCGCGCTGCAGCAGGGCAAACACGTCGCCGAGGTGATTGGCGCGGGGCTCGACGGTCAGCCGAAGCAGCCGTTCGAGTACCTCGACAAGGGCATCATGGCGACGGTCGGGCGCGCGTCGGGCATCGCCCAGGCCGGCAGCTTGCGGCTCTCGGGAATGCTCGGCTGGCTCGCGTGGCTCTTCATTCACATTCTGTTCCTCATCGGCTTCCGCAACCGCGTCGTCGTGCTGCTGCAGTGGACGTGGGCGTGGTTCACCTACGGCCGCAGCGCGCGCCTCATCACGGGCACGACGCCAGTGCCGCACGCGAGGCCGGTCGTCGTCGACATGCCACGCGAGAAGGTCGCCTCGTAGACTGCGGGCCCATGGCTGCTGCGAAGAAGAAGAAGCCCTCGAAGTCGGCGCCCACGTTCGCGGCGAACCCGCCTCCGCTCGCGGCGAGCCGCTTCTGGAAGAACCCTGACGACCTCGATGGGCTTCGGGTGTGGGCCGATGCGCTGGTCGAGCAGGGTGACGTTCGTGGAGAGTTCCTTCAGCTCGCGACGCTCGAGCACCCGACCGAGGAGCAGCAGGCACGACAGGCCGCGTTGCAGAAGAAGCTCGGCGGCCAGCTCGTGGGCCCGGCGCGGCCGTTTCTTCGCAGCTGGCAGTTCGGCGCGTTCGGGCTCGTTCAGTCGGTCGTCACCGAGGCGAAGCTCTTCGTACCGGGCTTCGAGCTCATCGCGCAGTTGCACCCACGGTTGACGGCGAGCGTGACGGCGCTGCGGAAGAAGCCGCTCATCGAGCAGTTCGCAGCCCTGCCACTGAAGCGCATTCACTACCTCATCATCGATTGGACGGGCCTGACCGACGACGCGCTGAGAACGATCGCTCCTGCGCTCGAAGGCGTGAAGAACCTGAGCCTCGCCTTCAATGACCTCACGCGTGCGGGGCTCGATGCGTTGGCAGCGCACGCCACGTCGCTCGAGTCGCTGGCGCTCGGAACGTCGCTCAAGCAGCGCGACCAGGGAGACACCATTGGCGTCGGGTGGATCGACTCGCTCACCTCGAACGCGGGCTTTGCCAATCTGCGCTCGGTGACGATCTACAACTACCACTCGCGTCCGACAGAGGCGCAGCTCGGCAGGCTGCGGGCGATGCCGAAGATGAAGTTCGTCGGCGTGGGCTCTCCGCTGTACCAGCTCGAGAAGCTCGAGGCGGCGAAGGCGGGCACGCTGAAGGGTGAATTGCTCTGAGCGGAGGGTCACCGCGACCTCGCGCGCGGCAGTGACTCGCAAGCCCGGCCCTGATTCCGCCCGTCTCGACGAGGCACGCAGGGTGCTCTGTGGAGCGCTGTGCCGCTCCTCCCTCGGCGCTGTCTCGTGCTGGCGCTCACATGTACGTGGTGGTGGTCGTGCGGCGGCTCGTCCGACGTGTTGGTGCACGTCGATGATGAGCCGCGCGCGACCACGGTTGCGCAGGCTCCGGTCGATCAGCCCGCCGATGCGCCTGCTCGAGTCGACGATGCGGGCGCTGTCGTTCCTGAAATCGATGCAGGGGTCGTCGCTGCGGAGTTCGATGCGGGCGCCGTCATTCCCGAAGTCGATGCAGGCGTCGCGGTGCAGGTCGATGCCGGTGACGTCGTCGCTGTGCCGTTCGATGCGGGGGCCGTCGTTGAAGTCGACGCGGGCGCTGTCGTCGTCGGCACCGATGCAGGAGGCGTCGCTCCACGCGTCGATGCAGGGCTCGTCGCTCCGGCAATCGACGCCGGCACCCTGGCTGTGGATGCAGGCGCTGTCGTCGTCGGCATCGATGCAGGAGGCGTCGCTCCGGCAGTCGACGCCGGCACCGCTTCGCCCGACGCAGGGGCCGGTACCGCTGGAGCCGCGCTCAGCACGCACACCGTGCTCGGCCTTCCTGACGATTCTTCGGTCGGCCGTCTCGATCGCTGGCTGCTCGTGAAGCCGCAGTACGTCAGCTCGTACGACACCACCCTCAAGACGCCACGCTGGGTCTCGTGGCGGCTCGACCCGACCTGGCTTGGAACTGCCACGCGGGCGACCTCGTTCCGCCGCGACACGCAGCTGCCCACCAGCGCCGGGCAGGCGCGCGACGAAGACTTCCGCAACAGCGGGTTCGATCGCGGCCACCTCTGCCCGAGCGCCGATCGCACCAGCACCGACGCCGACAACGACGCGACGTTCGTCTTCACCAACATCGTTCCGCAGACGCACGCGAGCAACGCCGGCACCTGGGCCACGCTCGAAGACGAAGCGCGCACGCTCGTCGCGCAGGGCAAGACCGTCATCATCACCGCTGGCCCCATCTTCGGCGTCACGCCGCAGAACATCGGCGCCGGCGTGCCCGTGCCGCTCTCGACGTTCAAGGTCGCCGTCGTCTTCGACGGAGCGCCCACCGCGAACCTCACCACCTCGACGCGCGTCATCGCCGTCATCGTGCCCAACACCACGACGGTGAGCGGCAA
>JAEUJR010000243.1 GCA_016793585.1 Archangium sp. | reverse complement strand
CCTGGGTCGCCTCGGCGGCGAACACACTTCTCAGCTGAACACCCAGCTCGCTCGACGACGACTCCGGCACCAGCTCGGCGCCCTGCAACGACTCCCAGCGCTTCTCGAAGAAGCGCGCGACCTGCCCGACGAACGCGTCGGTGTGCGGGCTGCCGGCCCATGGCAACACCAACCGGAACCGGCGATTCGACGAGACACACGCCCGCGCGAGCGCATCGAGAAAGGTGAGCCGCGCCGGCGCGAGGTCGTGCAGATCGCGCACCTCGATCGCCTCGAAGCGCAGCAACGGCTCTGGCAGACCGAGCTCCTTCAGCCGCCGGGTGGCGAGGTGAACCACGGCGCGACGATCGACCAGCTGCAGCGCCTCGAGCCGTTCGTCGACGGCGCTGAACAACGAGGCGAGCGCCCGAACCTTGTCTCCCGTGCGGCCGGTGAGCGCGACATCGGAGAGGAACGACGGCGTCAGCTCCTGCGCGTACAGCTCGCCACGCAGCTGATCGGCCTGCAGCGCGAAGTCGGCGGTGGTGGCGACGTCTCCGAAGACGGGCCGCGCGTGACGGGGCGCCTCGGTCGCGAGCATGGTTCGCACCAGCCACGGGTCGGCGGGAGCCCGCTGCGCGAACGCCGGCCCGCCACACGCCTCGAGCAGCTGCGAGAAGGTGCGCTGAGCGCCCGCGTCGATGAAGCCCGTGCGGCGACTCTCGGCCAACAACGCAAGCTCGACCCGGCCCGAATCGGGGCGAACGACAAGGGTCGAGGGCGAGGCAGACGACACGCGAGCACCTTACCGGCGGGGGCTGACAAGCGCTGCGACAACTCCACGCTTCACGGCGACGGGGCGAAGTCAGCTGCGCTACCGAAACGAGTGTCGGAAAAAGGGCGGCGTCCGCCCCCCGGCTGACGCACGATGCGCCGCATGACGCCCTTCGTGCTCGCCGCCGTCATCGCCGCCAGCCCCTCACCCCACCGCCTCAAGTGGGATCCCCGCATCGACCTGCCGGTGACGGGGGTGCTCGGCGCGGCCTGGCTGGTGAGCGAGTTCGCCGTGAAGTCGCAGCTCGCGCCCGACGCCTGCCGCTGGTGCACGACGAACGGCTTCGACACCGGCGTGCGCCGCCTCTTCAACCCCACGCTGGCCCCGAGCGCGTCGGGCCTTCGCCCCGCGGCCACCGCCTCTGACCTTCTGGCCTTCGTCGGCGTGCCGCTCGTGGTGGCGGGGCTCGACGCGCTCGGCGCCAAAGACGCTCCCGACTTCCTCAAGACCTGGGCCGTCGATCTCGTCATCATTCTCGAGTCGACCTTCTCGGCGCTGGCGGTGAACCAGACCGTGAAGTTCGCGGTGGGTCGGGCCAGGCCCTACACGGTCGATGCGCCTGCCGAGCTGCTCGAGCAGGCGAAGGACCCGCACGATCACAACCTGTCGTTCTTCTCGGGCCACACCACCTTCACCATCGGCCTCTCGGTCTCGGCCGGCATGGTGGGCCTGCTGCGCGGCTACAAGTTCGCGTGGCTGACCTGGACCGTCGCGGTGCCGCTCGCGTTGACGACGGCGACGCTGCGCATGGCGGCCGACAAACACTGGATGACGGACATTCTCGTGGGCGCGGCGGTGGGCAGCGCGTTCTCGGTCGCCGTGCCCCTGTTGTTCCACGGCCGTGAAGCCTCGCCCCTCAGCGTGCGCGTCAGCCCGATGCCGAACGGCCTCGCGGTCTCGGGCACCTTCTAACGATCGACCTGCGCGGCGAGCTTCTTCGGCGCCAGCAGCCGAAAGCTGCGCACCAGCAACGCCTCGACCTCGTCCCAGTCGGTCTGCTCGTCGAGCACGACCCCGGCGATGTCGCGAAACCAGACGGGCTTGAAGAAGGGCGCGCGCTGCAACCTCGGCGACGCCACGACCTCGACCGGCGCCCGAAACGTCAGCACGCAGGCCGGCCCCTGCGTTCCCGCGGCCTTCGCGTAGGCAGGTGGCTGGCCACGGGCGATGGTCAGCACATGCGCGAAGGTCTTCTTGCGAACGACCCACCGCGTCCCCACCCAGGCCTGCTCCTCGACAGCCTCGGGAAGGTCGAGGCAGACACGGCGCAACCGATCGAGGAATGCGGCGGGCGGCGGCGTGGTTCGTGCCATCTCGGTTCTTCCACCGTTGCGCCGTCCGCCCTCCAATGGCAAGGCCCCGTCCCGTGTCTCTCGTTCGCCGCTTCGTCATCTTCGGGCTCGTCACCTTCCTGTCCATCGCGCTCGATCAGGTGACGAAGGTGCTGGCGACCGATGCCTTCAAGGGCCAGCCCACGCTCTCGTACCTGGGTGACACCTTTCGCTTTCAGTACGCGACCAACGAGGGCGCGTTCCTCTCGCTGGGTGGAAACCTGCCGCCCACCGTGCGCTTCTGGCTGCTCACCGTCGGCGTCGGAGCCCTGCTGCTCGCCATCTCGGTTCACGCGCTGCGCAACCCGGTCGATACGGCCAACCTCAGCGGCTACGCCCTCATCGTCTCGGGTGGCTTCTCGAACTGGATCGATCGCGCCCGCTTCGGCGGGGTCGTCGTCGACTTCATGAACATGGGCCTCGGGTCGCTGCGCACCGGCGTCTTCAACGTGGCCGATCTCGCGATTCTGGCCGGCATCGGCGTGCTGCTCATCGC
>JAEUJR010000237.1 GCA_016793585.1 Archangium sp. | reverse complement strand
CACGACCTACTTCGAGGGCTACGGCTCGGTGCCCCTCTGCTACTTCGCCGAAGGCATCTACGACTGCAGCTCGGCCGAAATCAAAATGCGCATCTCGGTGGCGAAGGTCGACACCAAGAAGGTGCGTGACTACGAGCCGCTGCTCTACCCGAACGACATGATGTCGCTGTTCGGCGTCTTCCGCACCGAGCGCCTCAACTGGGACCGCAAGTTCGGCGCCATCGAGTCTTCGCGCATTCTCATCGGCCAGCGTCACCGCCTCTGGCAGGAGTACTTCCAGAAGGACGCGGCCGGCGTGGCCGACGTGACGAAGCCCATCGACGTCGCGCAGCGCAAGGTGAAGCCCATCGTCTACTACTTCTCGCGCGCCGACCGCATGGGTGGCCAGGAGCGCTACGACGAGTTCATCGAGCCCGGCCAGCGCATCGCGCGCGACTACGACCGCGCCTTCAAGCGCGCCGTCGCCGCCGTTCGCAACGTGAAGCCCGAAGACGTGAAGGAGCAGGTCTACTTCCTCTGCGACAACCCGGTGAAGAAGGGTAACCCGAAGGAGTGCGGCGCCGAGGGCTTCTCGCCCAAGTTCGGCGACCTGCGCTACAGCTTCATGAACACCGTCGCGGAGCCCGTCGCCAACGGCCTGCTCGGCTACGGCCCCAGCTCGGCTGACCCCGAGACGGGCGAGGTCATGTCGGGTAACTCGAACTCGTACCTGTGGGGCGTCGACCTCTATGGCCGCTCGGTCACCGACTGGATTCTGCTGCAGGCCGGCGAGAAGAACCTGACCGAGTACATCTCGGGTCGCGACGTCTCGAACTTCATCAAGCAGAACCCGGTCTACAACATCGCCAACGTCAACAAGCAGAACGCGACGATTCAGTCCGAGCTGCAGGGCATTCCGCAGCGCAACGTCGAGACCCAGGGCGCGTTCGAGCGTCCGTCTCCGCGGCTGGCCCGCCTGCTCGGCAACCTGAAGGCCACGGGCGGCATGCCCAAGGCGACCCGCAACGAGATGCGCGTCGCGGCCGAGGTGCTCAAGCAGCACCCCGACCTCGAGGCCGCCGTCATCGACAACCCCGAGATCGGCGACGACGTCGTCAACCTGCTGCCTCCGTTCGCTCAGGAGCGCGCGAAGACCGACCCTGCGTTCCGCCGCGACATGGCCCGCATCGCGCTCACCAACTACCAGTCCGTGTACGACTGGAAGAAGAAGCGCATCGAGTTCTTCTCCAAGAACAACATCTACATGGCCGAGTTCTTCGACCGCACCCTCGCGGGCGTGGCGAACGAGCTGCTCTCGAAGCGCGACGCGCAGCGCGACGAGATCAAGGCGAAGGGCAACCCGAAGTGCAGCACGCCGACCGCCTGCACCGATGACGAGGCCACCCGCCTCGCCAACGATGGCATCGCCAAGTACGTGCGCCAGCAGGTCTGGCTGTCGACCTCACTCCACGAGATGGGTCACACGCTCAACCTGCGCCACAACTTCCAGGGCTCGTTCGACGCCGTGAACTTCTTCGACGAGTACTGGCCGCTGCGGAAGGCGAGCATCACCGTGCAGCAGAACGGTCAGCCCGTGATTCCCCGCACGCCGAACGACCTCAAGCTGGCTGCCGAAGGCACCGAGTCGCAGCGCCTCGCGAGCATGCACAACTACGAGTACTCCTCGATCATGGACTACTCGGGCAAGATCTTCACCGACTGGGCGGGCCTCGGAAAGTACGACGAAGCGGCCATCATCTTTGCGTACACGGCCGTCGCCAAGCCGGGCCAGACCGGCGCCGCCACCACCGACACCTCGTACGTCGAGGTCTTCAACTCGGCCCGCCGCGAGACCATGCAGTTCCGTGGCTCCGATGGCGCGCAGATGAGCATCAGCGGCGCCGCCGTCGACCTGCCGCTGGTGAACGTCACCCACACCAACCCGAACGTTCGCAACTACACCGAGCGCTTCCACTACAGCCTCGCGCCGCTGCACTTCGGTGAAGGCCCGGCGACGAACATCGCCGCCGTCATCGACAACGGCATCGAGAAGCTGAAGGACCGCAAGCTCGTGAAGTACGAAGAGGTTCGCAAGGACGAGGAGCGCGTGCGCGAGATCCTCAACGGCGACCCCTCGCTCGCGAACGACCCTGACCGGGCCAACGGCATGATCGGCACCTCGCTGTTGCGCGTGCCGTACATGTTCTGCTCCGACGAGTCGGCCGACGGGCCGGTGCAGTCGTGCTACCGCTTCGACCGCGGCGCCGACTACTACGAGCAGACCCGCACCCACCTCGAGGACTACTGGAACTACTACGTCGACTCGCACTTCCGCCGCGACAGCGCGTTCTTCAGCGGCAACGGCGCGATCAACTCGGCGTACGGCACGTTCATCAACGTCGCGAACTCCTACAAGCACTACATGCTGGAGCTCTACCGCCAGCCTGACCGCAACCAGGAGCAGCGCCTCACCTACCGCATCGACCCCGTCCTCCAGGACCTGTGGACCATCGGCGTCATC
>JAEUJR010000178.1 GCA_016793585.1 Archangium sp. | reverse complement strand
CGACAGGTGGTAGAAGTGAACGATCTCGTCGTGAATCGCGTGCGCCGAGATCATCAGGTTGCGGATGTACTGGGCGTTCATCGGCACCGGCAGGTCGAGCGCGTTCTCGACCGCGCGCACCGAGGCGATGGCGTGAACCGTGGTGCAGACGCCGCAGAAGCGCTGGGTGATGCTCCAGGCGTCACGCGGGTCACGGCCGAGCAGAATCTGCTCGACGCCGCGCCACATGGTGCCTGAGGCCCAGGCCGAGCTGACCTTGTTGTTCGCGCCCAACTCGACGTCGATGCGCAGGTGGCCCTCGATGCGGGTGATGGGGTCGATCGTGATGCGCTTGCTCATGTGGTCCTCGTGTCGGGCTCAGCAGCCGGAAGAATGGGCAACAGACGAATGGCGATGATCATGCCGACGACTTCGAACGAGATGAGCCCGAAGGTGACGGCCATCTCTCCGAGCGAAGGGAAGTAGTGCCAGCCCGCGCCCGTATCGTACGCGACGAGGAAGGCCGACAGCCGATACAGAATGCCGGCGAACGCGAGCGACAGCGCGCCCATCAAGAGCTTGCCCGACTGCTTGCGGGAAGCCTCGCTGGCCAGGAGCCACAGCGGCACCGAGAAGAGGAACGTCTCGATCCAGAACGTGAGCGCGGGCAGCGTCGGCTGGAAGGCCGAGCCGATGGCGCCGCGGTAGAGAATGTCTCCGAAGCGCACCACCAGGTAGATGCCGGCGAGCAGCCGGCCCACCTGCAGCAGCTTGCCGAGAATCTCGCGCTCGAACGGCCGCTTGAGCCCCATCGACGAGATGGCCGCCTCGAGCGTCACCGCCGACAGGCCCATGCCGATGGTCGAGGTGAGGAAGAGCAGCGGCAGCAGCTTCGACTGGTAGAGCGGGTGCACCTGGTTGCCGAAGACGACGAGCAACGTGCCCAGCGACGACTGGTGCATGGTGGGCAGCAGCACGCCGATGCCCACGAAGACGAAGAGCGTCTTGTTGAGGCGGTCACGCGCGCGCTTCCACCCGAAGCGCTCCATCACGACGGGCATGAACTCCATCCACATCACGACGATGTACGCCATGATGCAGATGGCGACTTCGAAGAGCACCGAGTTCAGCTGCGCGTATTTGGGCCAGAAGATGTGCCAGAAGTCCCACCAGCGGCCGAGGTCGAGCATCACCGAGAAGCCGGCCTGCAGGTACCCGAGCAGCGCGGCCACGAGGGCAGGGCGCACGAGCGGGTGGTACTCGCCGCGGTTCAGAATGTACGTGAGCAGCGCGACCGTGAAGCCGCCGCCCGCGAGCGCCGAGCCGATGACGACGTCCCACGCGATCCACAAGCCCCAGGGGTAGCCGTCGTTCAGGTTCGTCACCGCGCCGATGCCGCGCGTGAACCGAATCACCAGCAACACCGCCATCACGATGATGGGAATGAGGAAGGTGATGGTGACTGGCGTGAGCAGCTTGCCGCCGACGGGCGCTGGAGCCGGGTGCGAATGTTCCGCGTTGGCGCTCATGGCGTGCCCTTTCCGTCAGCAGGAGGCGGCGTCGGCGTGGCGCTCTCCTCACGCATGTTGCGGCGCGCGGCCGCGACGAGAATGCCGAGGAACGTCGCCGGTGCGATGAGCCCGTAATAGAGCCCGTGCTGAATGGTCTCCGACTGCGAGGCCGGCGAGATGTCGGGCAGCGTCGGCTTGTCGAGCAGCTCGAACGGCACGCCCGACAGGTGCATCACCTGGGTGCCGCCGATCTCCTTCTCGCCGTAGACGTGCTCGACGTACTTGCCGACGCGGCCTTCGTACGTGTCATTGCCGCCGATCTTCCCGCGGGGGAAGGTCGTCATGGTGCCGGGCTCGAGGGCCTTGCGGCGCGCGATCTCGGCTTTGAGGTCTTTCACCTTGCCGAAGAGCGTCGCTCCCGTTGGGCAGACCTCGGCGCACGCTGCGTACTTGCCGTCGGGCATGCGGTGTTTGCAGAGCTGGCACTTCGAGATCTTCGGTTTCGGCGAGTCGTAGTCGAAGCGCGGCACCCCGAACGGGCACGAGGCGACGCAGTAGCGGCAGCCGATGCACGCGTCGACGCTGTACGAGACGATGCCGTTGACCGGGTCTTTGGTCATCGCCGAGAC
>JAEUJR010000152.1 GCA_016793585.1 Archangium sp. | reverse complement strand
GTCGACGTCTGCCGCCTTCTTCGCCGACTCGGGTGACGACGTGCGCGGCCGCATGTCAGACGTGTGCGCGCTCGCGACGCGGGGTGGACCCGTCGACGTGCTCTTCTGCGGCGTGCGCGGGTTCAGGCTCGAGCCGATCTTCTTCGGCTTCACGACGCTCGATGCGTACCTGGTGAACGTGCCGCTCGACGCGCTGACGACGAAGCAGCAGCTGATGGCGAGCCCCCGCGAGGCGCTCGACTACGCGAAGCAGCTCGGCGCGAAGCAGCTCGTGCCCTGCGCCGATGGTGGAGCGCCCTGGTACTGGCGCGAAGGCATGGGCCCGAAGTACCCGGGCTACCCGGGAGCCCCCGTCGACGGTGCCTCGTCGCAAGAAGAGAACCCCGACGCCGACCCCTTCCCCGAGCGCGTAGTCGACACCCGGCGCGCCGGCGACGTCGACATTGCGCTGCTTCGCCCCGGCTCGACGTTGAGCGGCGCCCACGTCGAGGCCGTCGCCGGGTTCGAGTGGCCCTTCGACCCGCTGCGCTGAAGCTCAGCCGACGCTGGCGATCACGCTCGACGCCTTGAGCTGCGGCGCGTGCGCCTGGAACTTGTACTCGGGGTGTTTCTCTTCGGCGTGCTGCAGCGCCCACTCGTCGCGGAACAGCACCAGCGGCAGGCCGTCGCGATCAGTCACCGTCTGCCGGTTGCCTTCCCAGTCGAAGGCCTTGGCGTCGAACTTCTCGGCCACCACCCAGCGGGCGATCGTGTAGCCGAGCTTGTCGACGAGAATGTCGGCGCCGTACTCGTGCTGAATTCGGTACTGCAGCACTTCGAACTGCAGCTGACCGACGACGCCGACGATCGGGTCCTTCATGCCCATCTGCAGCTGCTGGAAGATCTGAATGGTGCCCTCTTCGGCGAGCTGCTCGAGGCCCTTCTCCATCTGCTTGCGGCGCAGCGGGTCTTTGGAGCGGATGATCGCGAAGTGCTCGGGTGAGAAGCGCGGCACGCACTCGAAGTCGAAGCGCTCCTTCTCGAGCAGGGTGTCACCGATGCGGAACTGCCCGGGGTCGAAGAGGCCGATCACGTCTCCGGGCCACGCGTCTTCGATGCTGGTGCGCTCCGAGGCCATGAACTGCGAGGGCTTCGCGAGCCGCACCTCTTTCTCGAGCCGCGTGTGGAAGGCGCTCATGCCCTTCACGTAGTGCCCCGAGACGACGCGCAGGAACGCGATGCGATCGCGGTGCGACGGGTCCATGTTCGCCTGGATCTTGAAGATGAAGCCCGAGAACTTCTCCTTCGTGGGCTCGACGAAGCCGGCGCTCGACTGCCGGCCGCTGGGCGGCGGCGCCATCTCGAGAAACGCGTCGAGGAACGGCCGCACGCCGAAGTTCGTCATGGCCGAGCCGAAGAACATCGGCGACAGCTGCCCGGTCAGCACCTTCTCGAGCGAGAACTCGTCGCCGCCGATGTCGAGCAGCTCGATGTCTTCGTTCAGCTTCTCGAGCTCGGCGTCGGTGAGCACCGCCTTGATCTCGTCACTCTCGAGGGGAACGATCTGCTCGTCGACCTCGCTCGCGCCATGGCGGCCCTGCGCGGTGAACACGTGCACCTTCTTCGTGCGCCGGTCATAGACGCCACGAAAGTCGGGGCCCGAGCCGATGGGCCAGTTCATCGGGTACGCACGAATGCCGAGCACCTTCTCGAGCTCGTCCATCAGCTCGAGCGGGGTGCGGCCGTAGCGGTCGAGCTTGTTCGCGAACGTGAAGATGGGAATCCCG
>JAEUJR010000132.1 GCA_016793585.1 Archangium sp. | reverse complement strand
ATCGACGTGCAGAGCGGCAACCTGAAGCTGCTGCTCACCGACGAGAGCATCATCATGCTCGCGCCCGCCTCGAAGCTCGAGATCACCGAGGCCGAGTTCCAGGGCCAGGAGCGCAAGGGCTTCAAGGCGTTTCTGCAGTCGGGCAGCCTGTGGACGAAGGTGAAGAAGGCGCTCGGCGGTGGCGGCTACGAGGTCTCGACCGAACGCGCGGTCGCCGGTGTTCGTGGCACGATCTTCCGCATCGACGCAGACAAGATGGTGACCGCCGCGAAGCCCCCCAAGGCACGCAAAGCGTCGATCGTTCGCATCGTCGAAGGCGTCGTGAACATCAAGCCGTCGGCCGAGGTCGCGAAGGCGTCGACTGGCGCCACGCCTCCGCCGCCGAAGAAGAAGGGCGAGCGGGTGCAGGTGGCCGGGCCGACCGAGATCAGCGCCGCGGAGTGGGAGAAGAAGTTCGTCGATCTGCAGCAGAATCAGCAGATCGCGGTGGGCGTCGACCTCTGGGACGTCGCGCAGTTCGAAGAGGCCGCCAAGCGCGATGCGTTCGCGAAGTGGATCGAGAAGAACCAGTAGCCTCGTCGTCGCGGTGATGCTCGGAGGCTTCGCGGCCTTCGCGCAGAACCAACGGCCTGTTCCCGTCGAGAGCCCTGACGTCATCGTCGGGCGCTCCGTTCGGGTTCACGTCGTGGCCAGCGAAGAGCTCGAGCCCGACGTGCTGCGCGCGCTGGCGAAGCCGCAGGTGGTGCTGTGGCTGACGACGGGCTCGAACACGCTCCGCGAGTCGACGCTCGAGACGCTCAACCGCTTCGAATCGAGCTTCGTGCAGCTGCGCACTCCCGTCGCTGCGATCGACGGCAAGGCGCTCAAGAAGAGTCCGCGCGCTGGGCTCTGGCTCTCGCTCGACGCCAATTCCTCCCTCGCGACGGTGCGGGGCTCGCGTGCGCTCGCACTCGAGGTGACGGGAAGCCTCGACGAGGTGAAGCACGGGTGGCTGCTCGCCCAGAGGCCGACCTTCATTCGGTGGGCGCCTGCCGAGTCGATCGACCTGCTGCAGTGGATCCGCTTCAAGACGCTGCCGGGCCGGAAGACGGTGGTGCTCGCCCCCGGGCTGCTCCTGCCCCGCGACTGCGCGACGCGAGACCCTGGCGAGCCATCGGCCGAGCTGCACGTGGCGACGTTGCTGGCGGTGAGCGCGGGGGTGTTTCCCTGCGGAGCCGGCACGCGTGTCGAAGTGCCCGCCGACGTCGAGCCCTGGTTGCTCAAGTCGTTGATCGTGCGGGACCCCTCGGTCGAGCTCGTGGTGCGCGTTGGAGACGATGTGCGCAAGGTGGGGCGGGCGAGGGCGCTGCTCGAGCTGCTCGGGCGATAGCTCGCACGCACTCGCGCGGATTGCTTGACCTTCCGCTCGCTGAGCGGCGACAATCCGCGCCTCTCAAAGGGTTGAAGGAGACGAGGCGCCTTTCGCCTCGTTCGTAGCGCCACGATGCTTTTGCGTACCCGCCCTTCTTTCGGGAACAGCCCCATGCGTTCATTGATTCCGAGTCTCGTCCTCGTGTCGTCGTTCGCGCTCGCGCAGACGCCAGCCGCAACGAAGAAGGAGGCCGTCGACACTGAGCTGAAGAAGAAAGAGACGTCGATCGCGCCCGACAAGTCGCTGGCCGGCGACATCACGCGCAAGAAGAAGAAGGAAGAAGACGCGCCCACGCTTTCGTACGACACGTTCAGGCTCGACGTCGAACTGCAGGTCGCCAGCAAGCGTCGCGATCAAATCAGCGACCTCTCGAAGATCATCGAGCTGTCGAACGACAAGAAAGAGAAGCCGGCGCTGCTGTTCCGCCTGGGAGAACTCTACTGGGAAGAGTCGAAGTACTTCTTCTTCGAGGCCAACCGAAAAGACGACGACAAGATCAAGGCGATGAACTCGAAGGACGAGGCGGGCATTCAGCGCGCCGAGGCCGAGAAGGCCGAGCTGATGGCGAAGTCGAAGGAGTTCGCCGATCAGGCCGTCGAGAAGTACTACCAGATCGTTCAAGAGTACAAAGAGTACGAGCGTACGGACGAGGTTCTCTACTTCCTCGGCCTCAACCTGATGGATTCTTCCGACGAGAAGAACCAGAAGAAGGCGCTCGCTTCGTACAAACGACTCATCGAGAAATACCAGAAGTCGAAATACCTGCCTGACGCCTACCTTGCCGTCGCCGAGTTCTATTTCAACGGCTCGAAGGGCAAACGCGACCAACTCGAGAAGGCGCTCGAGAATTACAAGAATGCCGCGAAGTTCCCAGAGAACCAGGTGTACGGCTACGCGCTGTACAAACAAGGTTGGTGTTATTTCAACATGGCCGACTACGAGAAGGCCATGGACCAGTTCAAGACGGTGGTCCTCTACGCGAAGATGTCTGGCACCGAAGAGGTGGAAGGCAAGGGCAAGTCACGCCGCGCCGGCCTCGTGAAGGAAGCGCGTGGTGACTACGTGCGCGCCTTCTCGCGTGGTGGTGGTGCCCCGAGCGACGCGAAGGAGCGCTTCAGCAAGCTGGCCGACAAGGCCGAAGACCTGCGGATGATGATGAAGCAGCTTGCGAACCTCTATTACGACGACGGCAAGGATCGCGAAGCGGCGGTCACCTTCGATGCGCTCATCAAGGAGCGCCCGACGGCTCCAGACGCTCCCGGCTTCCAGGGCAAGATCGTCGACTGCGTCATGCGCGCCGGCAACAAGCGCCAGACCGTCACGCAGGTTCGCCGCCTCGTGAAGATCATGGACGACGTCCTCAAGGGCAACACGAAGATGGACGACAAGGACAAGAAGGCGCTCGATGAGGCGCGCGAGCTGTCCGAGCGCACCATCTCGAACCTCGCGGTCAACTGGCACAACGAAGCGAAGAAGACCCGCGACGACGAGACCTTCGGCTTCGCGAACGAGGTGTACGCCGACTACCTCACGCTCTTCCCCGAGAGCCCCAAGGCCTACGACCTGCGCTTCTTCTGGGCAGAATTGCTCAACGACAACCTGAACAAATACAAGCGCGCCGCAGAAGAATACACGCGCGTGATGATGACCGACGTGGGCCGCGTCGAGAAGAAGGGTGAAGACGGCGCTCCGGGCAAACCCGGAAAGTGGATGAACAACGCCGCGTACAACTCGATTCTCGCGTGGGACTCGGTGGTGAAGGAAGAAGCCACGGCCGACGGTGGCAAGGCGCCGTCGGGCGGCGGCGACCCCTCGAAGAAGGCGGCCATTCCGCTCACGAAGCAGGCGCTGCTCGAAGCGTGTGAGCGGTACCTCAAGTACGTGGAGAAGGGCGATAAGAAGGTCGAGATCGCCTACAAGGCCGCGAAGATCTACTACGACTACAACTACCTCGACGAAGCCGTGGCTCGCTTCGCAGACATCGCGCTCAAGTACCCTGACTACAAGTTCGAGAACGGCGACCGCGCAGGTGAGATCGCGGCCAACCTGGTTCTCGACTCGTACAACATTCTCCAGGACTGGGCGAAGGTGAACGAGTGGTCGAAGAAGTTCTACGCCGAGGAGAAGCTCGCGACCGGCAAGTTCCGTGAAGACCTCGCCAAGCTGATCGAGCAGTCGTCATTCAAGCTCATCAACCAGCTCGAAGCCAAGAACGAGTATGGCAAGGCTGCCGATGCCTACATGACTTTCGTGCAGGACTGGCCGAAGAGCGATCTTGCCGACAAGGCGCTGTACAACGCGTCGATCGACTTCTTCAACGCGAAGATGCTCGACCGCGCCATCGAGGTGCGAAAGCAGCTCATTCAGAAGTACCCGAAGTCGCAGTACGTGCCGAAGACGCTCTACGCGCTCGCCGAGGGCTACGAGGCCATCGCCGACTTCGACGACGCCGCTGATCACTACGAGCGCTACACGGCCAACTACGAGAAGAGCAAAGGCCCAGCTGGCAAGAAGGCGGCACCGAAGGCGAAGAAGGGTGACGCTCCGCCGCAGGTCGAGCAGGTGTGGGAAGAGCAGAAGGCCCAGGACGCGCTGTACAACGCCGGCGTCTTCCGCGACGGCCTCGGCCAGTACAAGCAGGCGCTGAAGAACCGCGAGAAGTATCTCGAGCTGTGGCCCAAGTCGAAGGACGCCGAGGCGGTGACCAAGTCGATCATCGACCTGCACGAGAAGATGGGCCTGTGGACCAAGGCGCAGAAGCTCTACGAGGAGTACGAGAAGGACCAGATCAAGGACCCCAGCAAGCTGCTCTGGGCCGAGGGCCGCATCGCGTCGATCTTCGAAGAGAAGCTGAAGAACAACACCGGCGCGCGGAAGATCTTCGTTCGCATCCTCGACTACCACGAGAAGCTCAACAAGAAGCAGAAGGAGGCCCTCGACATTCAGGCCCTCGACGCCGTCGCGCGCGCCTCGTTCGTGATGAACGAAGACGATTACAAACGGTACTCGAACCTGAAGCTGCGCTGGTCGGCCATGCAGAACATCGGCGAGCTCAAGGGCTCCATCGCCACCAAGGCGAAGGCGCTCGAAGAGATTCAGAAGACGTACACCAAGACGGTGCAGTTCAAGTCTGCCGACCCTGCCATCTGCGCCCTCGCGCGCATCGGCATGGCGTACGACCAGTTCGCCGAAGCGCTCGCGAACCCACCCGTGCCCAAGGGCATTCCTGACGAGCTGCTCATCGAGGTGAAGGCGCAGTTCGAGCAGCAGGCGGCGCCCGTGCGCGAGAAGGCGGCCGAAGCGTTCGCGGCGACCGTGACCAAGAGCCAGGAACTCGACGTCTTCAATCCCTGCTCGTCCAAGGCGCTCGACATGCTGCGCAGCAAGTACAAGCCTGAGCAGTTCCCGAAGATGGGTGAAGAGACCTTCGAGCTGAAGATGGAGGACGGCTACAACGCCGCGTCGATGGGGCAGGGGCTGCTGACCACCATTCAGACCATTCCTGTCATTTCGCCCGAAAAGGCTGCCGAGCTGAAGAGCAACACCTCGGGCGTGCAGGGGAAGAACGTCGCTTCGGTGAAGGGTGAAGATCCCGACACCTTGCCGCCGCCCAAGAAGGAGGAGCCGAAGCCCGAGCCGAAGGCCGAGAAACCCAAACCCGGTCCGACGAAGACGACGCCAGCTCCAACGAAGAGCAATTCCAACAATGACGAGCCGGAGGATTCGCTGTGAGCGCCCCGTTCACCCGACAGCTGGCGCTCCTCGCGCTGGGCACCCTCGTCGTTCAGGGCTGCAAGACGACCGACCCAGGCACGGGTGTGAAGGTCGACGGCCCGCAGGTCAAACGCACGAAGGACAACGTCGTTCAGACCGAAGAGACGCCGCAGATCTCGAGCAAAGCGAAGCTGCTGTTCGAAGACGCCGTGAAGGCGTTCGACGCGCAGAAGAAGTCGGGTCAGTACGACTGGCCCACGCTCGAGAAGAAGTTCCGCAACGCGGCTGACGCAGACGACAACCTCGCCGAGGCCACCTACAACCTGGGGGTCATCGCGGAGCGGCAGGGCAAGACGAAGGAGGCGGTGGCCTTCTACAAGGAAGCGCTCAACCGCAAGCCGACGCTGCGGCAGGCCGCCGAGAACCTCGCGGTGATCGCGCAGAACGGGGGAGACGAGAAGGGCGCCGTCGCCATCTACGAGAACATTCTTGCGACCTACCCCGATGACGCTGGCAGCCGCGCCCGCCTCGCCGAGATTCACCGCCGTCGTGGTGAGAGCGGAAAGGCCCTCGAGATGGCGAAGGAGGCGCTGTTCCGCGACCCGCGCACCCTGCAGGCCTACAAGACGATGATGCAGGTGTACTTCGAGCAGAAACAGTTCTCACTCGCTCGCCTCATCGCCCTGCGCGCCACCAAGATCGAAGAGAACGACCCCGAGATCTACTTCACGCTCGGGCTTCTCAACCTCGCCGAGAAGGAGCCGATGAAGGCCCGCGCGCAGTTCAAGCGGGCGGTCGAAGCTCGCAACGACTTCCTCCCGGCGCACTACCAGCTCGCAAAGATGGCCTTCGAGCAGGAGGACTACGGCTCGGCCGAAGAGCACGTGCGCCGCATTCTCCAGGCGAACGGCAACAACGCCGAAGCGCTCGTGAACCTGGGCGTCGCGTACAAGGGCATGGGCCAGGTCGACAAGGCGCTGCAGGCCTACGACGCCGCGCAGAAGCTCAACTCGAACCTGCCGGCGCTGTACCTGAACCGCGGAATCATCGTCGCCATGAAGGGCGACCCCGAAAAGGCCATCACCTACTACAAACAGTTCATTCAGCTCTCGGGCGGCGAGACCTCGGTCAACGCGAACCACCAGGTCTTCGAGCTCATCAAGGAGCAGGAGGCCGTCATCACCCAGCGTGAGGAGATGAAGAAGGCCGAAGAAGAAGCCAAGAAGATGGAAGAAGAGATGAAGAAGGCCGAGGACGCGGCCAAGGAAGAAGAGCGCAAGAAGAAGGACGAAGAGTTCAAGAAGCAGCAGGAGGCCGCGAAGGGCAAGGCCGCTGCTGACGCGCTCAAGGACGAGAAGGGCGCTGACGGCGCGAAGCCCGATGCTGCCGCTCCGAAAAAAGACGAGCCAAAGAAGGACGAGCCCAAGGCTGCAGCTCCTCCGGCGGCCAAGCCCGCGACCACCCCGGCTCCAGAAGCGAAGAAGGAAGAGCCGAAGAAAGAAGCTCCGAAGAAGCCCGCGGCTCCGGCCGACGAGCCCTCTGACGGCCTCTGACGGAACGCTGGTTCGCGGCCAGGCGTCACAAGCGACCAACCCTTGGAGGTCGCCCATGCGCCTGGCCGTCGTGTTTTCGCTGATCCTCGCTGGAACGTCGTTCGCTCAGACCGATCATTCGTCGACGAAGAAGAACGTTCCCGTTCAGACCGTCGACTTCACCGCTTCAGACGTCACCGGAAAGAAGGAGAAGCCGGTGATCGATTTCCAGACCGTTCCCGAGCGACCCATCTTCAAGGGGATGATCCAGGTTCGCGGCTCGTTCGCGAACGAGCTGCACAACTCGGTCGACGCCATTCGCTAGTGAGCACTCGGGTGGTCACACCCTGTCTTACCCTGTGGGACGACAGAAACGCGTGCAGGACGTTTGCGGACACCTCGAGAGTGGTAGGGTGTGCCCCTGCAAAAGGGTGGTCAGGAGGCCTGAATGTCGAAGCACCTGTGGGTCGTGTTCGCAGCTGCGCTGCTCGCGACGACGTCGTTCGCTCAGGACAAGAAGGGCGGCGACAACGTCACCTACAAGAAGCAGACGGAGTACAGCTTCGAAGACGACACCATCGAGGGCGATCTCAC
The DNA here is from genome assembly GCA_016793585.1 of Archangium sp. Next base: position 3,501 of record JAEUJR010000132.1, on the reverse strand, counting down.
CAAGCCCGACGGCGAGTACGTCGAGGCGCGCAAAAAGGTGAAGCACTCGAACCTGATCAAGATTCGCGAAGAGTTCAAAGACAAGGTCATGCAGTCGGTCGGCGAGCTCTGATTTTCCAAAGGCGGAACCTGTGGCGCTCGGTGGTGTCGGAGCGTTCGCTGGCTTCTCGCTGAAGCACTGATTCCTGGAGGCACGCGTGCCCACCCCGTTGACGCTCAAGGTTTTCAAGGGCGAACAGCTCATCTCGACGAAGGACTTCGACCGCGATCTCATCAAGATCGGTCGGCTCGCTTCGGCGCACCTCACCATCGACGACGAGAAGGTGGCGCGAATCCACGCGGTCATCGACGTCGCCCCCGACGGCACCTTGTCGGTCACCGACATGGGCACGGTCGAAGGCACGATGCTCAACGGCAAGCGGGTGATGAAGAGCCCCTTGTCGTTCGGCGATGCCATTCAGGTCGGCGGCACCACCATTCGCATCGAGAAGGCAGGTGTCGCTCCGACCATCGCGCCCACGATCGCGCCCGTCGCGGAAGCCACGCAGCCAGTCGTCGCCACGGTGCCGGCTCCTGTCGCTCCCGTTCAGGTCGTGGCTGTGCCGGCCCCGGTTCAGGTGGCGGCCCCGCAGGTCGTTCACGTTCCTGCTCCAGTCGCTGCGTACCAGCCGCCGCCCACGCCGCCTGAAGAGCTCGTCGAAGAGCGCATCAGCCCTCGCATGCGCCCTCGCCGTCGCAAGGGTTCGGGCCCGCTCGGCGTCGAGCTGCGCTTTCTCTGGGGCGATCAGATCGTCGGTGAGTACTTCCTCTCACCCGGCATGGAGCGCTCGTTCCGCGTCGGCTCTGCGGCGGGCGTCGACTTCGAGATGGGCGAGATCGGTGGCCCGATCTTCGAGCTCGTGAAGTTCGGCAAGAACGGCTGCCAGCTGCGCTTCACCGGCAAGATGGAGGGAGAGCTGCACCGCAAGTTCGGTGACGAGGTGCTTACCCTCTCCGAGGCCAAGAAGAAGGGCCTCGCTCAGGCCGACGGCGATGCAGTTGCGCTCACCCTGAGCAACGACGACTTCGCGTGGATCGACCTCGGCGGCATCACCCTCGAGGCCTTCTTCCAGCCCGTGCCGAAGGCCGTGTTCGTGCCGTTCGCCGAGACCGTCGACTTCACGGTGCTCAACATCTTCCTCGTCGCGTTCTTCATCGCCGCGCTCTTCGTCATCAGCGCCGCGAACCGCGAGGCCGAGGGTGACGAGTTCGCCGACGATCTCAACGACAATCAGGCGCGCATCGCCAAGCTGCTGATCAAGCCGCCCGAGACCCAGAAGAACCCGATTCTGGAGAAGTACGAGAAGAAGAAGGACTCGGGCGAGATCGCTGCCAAGCGCAAGGGCGACGAAGGCTCGATGGGCAAGAAGGACGCGCCCAAGCGCTCCGCCCACGCCGCGCCCAAAGGCGACCCCAACAACAAAGATCAGGCTCGCCTCATGATGGCCAAGATCTTCGGCGGCAACTCGGGTGGCATCAGCACCATCTTCGGCCACCAGGGCCTCGGCGGTGAGCTCAAGAGCGCCATGGGCAACATGTTCGGTGCAGCTCCGGGTGATGCTGCCGGTCTCGGCGGGCTCGGCCTTCGTGGCTCGGGCTCGGGTGGTGGCGGCCTCGGAGACACCATCGGCATCGGCGGCATCGGAACGCGCGGTCGCGGCGGCGGCACCGGCGGCTACGGCTCTGGCGTCGGCGTGCTCGGTGGCAAGAAAGACGTCGACATCGGCATCACCTCGTCTGAACCGACCGTCATGGGTTCGCTCGACAAAGAGCTCATTCGCAAGGTCATTCACGCCAACCGCGGCCAGATTCGCTTCTGCTACGAGAGCCAGCTGAACCGGTTCCCCAAGCTCGACGGCAAAGTGGCGGTGAAGTTCGTCATCTCGGCTTCCGGAGCGGTCGCCACGTCATCGGTTGCGCAGTCGACGGTTGGCAACGCAGAGCTTGAGGCGTGCGTGGCAGGCCGTGTGCGCACGTGGATGTTCCCCAAGCCGAAGGGCGGCGGCGTCGTGGTCGTGACCTACCCCTTCATCTTCAAACAGTCGGGCGGACAGTGAGCTGACGTCACCGTTCTGACGGTACGCGCCAGCGGTTGGCCTCGAATTCACGAGCGCCGCCGCTGGCGTCGTCTTTGCTGAAGCAGCACTGCGTGGATTCGATGACGCCCCACGCCGACGGTTCAGCGCCCCACGTCTTCGTGGCGGGCACCGAGCGTGCGCTGCGATTGTTGCGGCGGGCGGCTCCGACGCTGTTCATCAGTCACCTGCCCATCGAGGGCGAGGGCTGCGTCGAGTCGCTGCAGCGTCACCACCGACGCGTCGTGTGGCTCTCGCCCTGGGCCGTCAGCCACGCCGACTTCATCAGCGCGCGTCTCGATGCCTGCTTCGTCGTCATCGACTCGAGCGCGACCGACGCGCCGCAACCCGAGCCTCATGGGTGCCGCTGCCTGCACCTCAGCGAGGCTCAGTTGCTGGGAAACCCCGAGGTCGAAGTGCGTCGCCTGCTGGAGTTCCTCGAGGCTCCGATCGAGGGGCCGATCGCCGCGGCGGGGTGACTGCGATTGTGAGTCGACGGAGCGGCCCGCTGCGAATAGGGTGCGCGACTCATGATGACGCGCTCGCTGGCGTTCGTGGCCTTGTTGGTTTCGTCCCTCGCGGTCGCGCAGGCGAAGGCCGTCGAAGATCGCAAGGCCATCACCTACAACGAGATCGAGCGCGGCTTCTTCTTCGGCGTCTCGGGCGGCTTCTGGGGAACCATCAACCCGCCCGCTGGCGCGATGAGCGCGCAGTACTTCTCGCCCGGCCAGGCGGCCCTCGTCGAGATTGGCTTCGACATCGGAGAGCGCGTCTCGCCCGCGCTGTTCTTCCTCGCGACCAGCAACCGCATGGGCTCTGACTACACGGGCACCGTTCGCACCTGTGGCGCCGGCGGTCCGCGCGAGTGCACGACCGGTGAGACGCCGCAGGGCGTTCGTTCGGGCGACTACGGCTCGATCGCGCCGGGCGTCGGAGCGCGCATTCGCATCGCCGGCTTCAAGGACAGCCAGGACGTCACGCGAACGTGGTTCTACGCGCGGGTCGGCGGCGCCTTCATGCTGTACCAGCCCAACACGCTGATCAGTCAGCCCGACGTGCTGCTCTTCGCGGGGCCGGGCCTCGAGTACTTCACGCGCCTTCGTCACTTCAGCATCGGCGTCGACGCGAACTTCAACTTCATGGCGCTCACCCAATCTGTGGGCTTTTCAGTGCTCCCCTTCGTGCGCTACGCGGGCTTCTGACATTCGGAGGCGCGTTGCCTCCCTGTCGAAGCGGTCGTGCCCGGGTGAATGCCGGCGTCCGACGCGCGCAAGGAGAGCACGATGGTTGGCCCCAATGACAAGGCGAAGGGCGCTGGTCCCTCGGGACGTGGCGGTGGCGGTTTCTCGTTCGACGATCGCGAAGGTGGTCGCGGCAAGGGTCGCGG
>JAEUJR010000131.1 GCA_016793585.1 Archangium sp. | reverse complement strand
CGTTGAAGATGACGTCGACGGTGGCTTCAGCCTGCTTCTGCGTGACGCCCTTCTTCTGCACCAGGATGTTGACGAGGTCGGATTTCAGCACCGAGTACCCCCTAGAGATCGGGTCGAGAGGCCCGGAACCACTGGGCTTTCGGGAATGCTACCCATGGAACACCCAACCTCGCAAGAAACCTACGCTTTTGGCTCATGTTCCGGCAGCAACGCCAGATCGGCCCACGTGATTCTCTTGAGTTTCTCAACACTTACCTCATCAGCAGCCTCGAACAGCGCGGCCGCGGCGTCGAACTGGCCCGTGCGCGAAAGGCGTTCGCGGCGCAGCGTTCGAGCGGCGCCGCCGACGGCGAGTGAGATGTCGGCGACGGAGAGGTCGACGAGGTCTCTGGCGGGAACCAGCGCGCCCGCTTCGAGCTTCACCAGCCCCGCCTTCAGCAAACGATCGACCGACTCTTCGATGCGTTGGGTGGGCAGCCGAAGCTGAATCGCGAGGCCGAGTGAGGCGGGGCCTGGCACCTGCGCGACACGAGCACGCGCGATGAGCTGCGCGATGCGGGTGGCGATGAGCTCGTCACTGCGCGGGTGCGCCGAGATGTCGCGGAACTCGTCGTGAAAGTCGGCGTGCTCGACGGCGTACGCGAGGCGGGCTCCGCTCAGAATGACGTACCAGCTGACGTAGACCCAGGTGAGGAACAGCGGCGCGATGCCGAGCGAGCCGTACACGGCGTTCGCCGAGAAGAAGATGCTCGCGATGGTGCCGTAGACGTGGCGGGCGATCTCCCACGCGACACCGGCGGTCGCGCCGCCGATGAGCGCCGAGCGCCAGGGCACGTGCGCGTGCGGCGCGATTTTGTAGAGCAGCGTGAAGACGATCATCGCCGAGATGATCGCGCCGAGCGTGAACGCCGCGCCTGAGAGCGGAAAGTTCACGAGCAGCAGCACGCGTTTCATGCCGTCGCTCCCGAGCAGCGACAAGGCCATGGCGATGGGGCCGACGATCAACACGCCGAGGTAGAGCCCGAGCGTTCCCAGAATCGGCCGCGACCGGCGCACGGCCCACACGTCGTTGAGCGAGGCGTCGAGGTGCCGCAGCATCACGCCCGACGACACCAGCAGCACGAGGAACGAGAGGCTCGAGCCCGTGGGTGAGTTCGCCGCCGCCTTGAATTCTCGCAGCGCTCGCTCGGCCTGGGCGCGGCCACCCGGGTTCAGCAGATCTTCGAAGAACTTGATGACGAGCGCTTCGACCTGCGTCGAGCCGAACGCGTGGAGCAGGGCCAGAATGACGGCCGCGAGCGGCACCAGGGAGGTGAGCGTGATGAAGGTGAGGTTGCCAGCGCGCAGCGCGAGCTTCTCACCCCGGTAGCCGATGACGACGGCGACGAGCAGGCGCCAGAGCCCCTTCACCGTCAGAGCCTTCGACGAAGCTGACGTCTGCGCGGGGGCCGGCGTGGTGACGGGCTCCGTCGGCGTGTCGGGCGTCGTCTCCACGATGACTCACCGGCGCACGAGAATGCGCTCGATCAGCTCCCTCGAGACCTGCGAGAGCTCGACGAACACCACGCCCATGCCCTTCTGCCGGCCCTTTTCGACGACGCGCACGACCTCGCCGAGGCCTTCGATGGTCTCGAGCTCGTCGTTGATGACGGTGAAGCGCAGGTTCACCCGCGTGCCGATGGGCAACGGCTCATCGGAGCGGATGAAGACGCCAGAGCGGCTGATGTTGGTGACGTATTCGTTGATGAACTCGTCGACCGAGGCGAACTCGTGGTTGATCGTCTTGCGAACCGAGATCCGCCGCTCCACCGTCTTGGCCATCGGTCACTCTCCTGAAGCGAGGCCGTCGTCACGCCCACCGCCGCCGCCCTGCTGAGGGGCCGACGGCCGGGGCTGGTTCTGATTGCGGTTCCCACCACCACCGCCGCCACCGCCGCCACCACCACCGCCACGACCGTTGCGATTGCGCCGATTGCCGCGGTCGCCACCGCCGCCGCCGCCGCGGTCTCCACCTCCGCGATCACCGCCACCACCGCCGCCGCGCTGCTCGAAGCGGTTCGACTCCTGGTTCTGCGGCTTGCGCGCCGGGCCACCGCTCGCCTCGAACTCGACGACGCTGGTCGCGACCTTGAGTTCGACGCCGCTCACCGGCCGCGCGTAGATGTCGTACTGCTCGCGGTGGTACTGCTGCTGCGCGCGCACCTGAATGGTCTTGTTGTAGCGATCCATCAGGTGGCGAAGCTCGTCGCGCTCTTCACCCTGCAGCACGTTCGAGACCTCGGTCTGGCACTGCACGACGAGCGTGGGGTCCTTGTATGCAGGGCCCGAGCGGCGCAGCTCGCGGAAGATCTCGTAGGCGACCGTGGTGGCCGACTTCACGCTGCCCTGGCCGTTGCAGTAGCCGCAGTCTTCGTGGAGCACGCGACCGAGTGACTCGCGCACGCGCTTGCGGGTCATCTCGACGAGGCCGAGCTCGCTGATGCGCAGCACGTTCGTCTTCGCCTTGTCGCGCCCCAGCGCTTCCTGGAGCGACTTGAAGACCTTGTCGCGGTTCTGCTGCTTCTCCATGTCGATGAAGTCGCAGATGATGATGCCGCCGATGTTGCGAAGGCGGAGCTGGTAGACGATCTCCTTCGCCGCCTCGGTGTTGATCTTGAGGATCGTGTCTTCGAGGTTCTTCTTGCCGACGTAGCGGCCCGAGTTCACGTCGATGGCGGTGAGCGCTTCGGCCTGGTCGATGATCAGGTAGCCGCCCGACTTGAGCCACACCTTGCGGGCCGAGGCGCGCTTGATCTCCTCCTCGATGCCAAAGGCGTCGAAGATCGGCTCTTCACCTTCGTGCAGCTTCACGCGCTCCTTCAGCGCGGGGTCTTGCGCCATCACGAAGCCCAGCACGCGCTCGTATTCGTCGCGGTCGTCGATGATGAGCTGCTCGACGTCTTGCGCGAAGAGGTCGCGGGTGGCGCGAAGAATGAGGTCGAGGTCGGGGTGAACGAGGCCCGCGCGGTGGGTCTTCTCGCTCTTGCGAACCGTCTCGTTCCACACCTCGATGAGGAAGCGGATGTCGGCCTCGAGCTTCTCGCTGGGCACGTTCTCGGCGACGGTGCGCACGATGAAGCCGGTTCCGGGCGGGCGCAGGCGGTCGACGATCTCGCGCAGACGGCGGCGCTCCTTCTCGTTGCCGATGCGGCGGCTGATGCCGACGTGATCGACGGTCGGCATGAACACGAGGTGACGGCCGGGAATCGAGATGTGCGAGGTGACGCGCGCGCCCTTGGTGCCGATGGGGTCTTTCGAGACCTGCACCATCACTTCCTGGCCGACCTTGAGCAGGTTCTCGATCTTCGCCTCCTTGCGGGGGGCATGCTCGGGCTTGCGCTCCTTCTTCTGGTGCTGCTGGTGCTGGGGCTTCTGCTCCTTGAGCTTCAGATCGCGCGGCGCCTGCGAGCGTGGAACCTCGACGGCGCCCTCGACGACGGGAGCGGCCTCGGCAGCCGCAGCTGGTGCGCCTTCGACGGGAGCCGCAGCCTCAGCGACAGGAGCAGCCTCGGCGACGGGCGCGGCATCGGCGACGGCAGCCTGAACGACTTCGGCCCCCGACGGCGTGGCGGCGAGATCTTTGGCGGCCTCGACGACCTCGGCGCCCGTGGGCGTGGCCTGCGCGTCGGCGACGGCGACCTGAACGACTTCTGCGCCAGCAACGGGAGCGGCTTCTGGCGCGCTGCCTTCGGGCGCAGCGGCGGTCTCGCTCGGAGGCGCAGCGGCGATGCTGCCTTCCGGGTTCGGTGACGAAGGTGACGGCTGGGGAACGTCGTGATCGTGCTCTTCAGGAACCTCGTTGACGTCTTCGTCGTGCTCGCCCTCGGTGAGATCGAACTGGTGACGCGTCACATCGGGGTCGAAGAGCACGTCGCCGACGTAGAGAAACGCGGCCTTCTCTTCTCCGATGTCGACGAAGGCGGCCTGCATGCCCGGGAGCACGCGGGTGACGCGGCCCTTGTAGACATTGCCGACGATTCCCTTGTCCTTCTTCCGCTCGAGGTAGAACTCAGCGATTCCACCGTTTTCGACCAACGCGACACGCGTCTCGCGGCCGGCCGCGTTGATGACGAGAATGCTGCTCATGTGATGAACCTGCCTGTGTCGATGGCGCGACGTGCCGCTCCGGACGGGAGACGAAGTGAGACGGCGCCAACTCGACTGCAAAAGGCTGGAGGCTGGCCCGCAAGGCCGCCCTCGCTCGATGTACACCTGATGGTGTCATGCCGCGAAGGTCGACCAAACGCTGGACCTCCCGCCGGTGAACTCAACCGCCCGGGAAAGTGGGGGGCGGAAACCCGTGTGGACCCGGTCGTGAGCGAGAACGTCTTGCCGTTGAGCGGGGCCCGTCGAAAAGTGG
>JAEUJR010000111.1 GCA_016793585.1 Archangium sp. | reverse complement strand
ACGAACTCGTGACCCGGTGCGGAAAAGACACCGGGGGCCCTAGACGCCAAACTCGTCGAGTCTGTAGAAATTTGGGGCTTCTCCGCAGTGGAGAAGCGTTCAACGCAGAGAAAGACGAGACGAAAAGATGGCGACTGGAACTGTCAAGTGGTTCAACGACGCGAAGGGCTTCGGCTTCATCACGCAGGACGGCGGTGGTGAAGACGTGTTCTGCCACCACACTGCAATCCAGATGGATGGCTTCCGCACCCTCCAGGAGGGGCAGAAGGTGGAGTTCGATGTGACCCGTGGGCCGAAGGGCCTGCAGGCACAGAACGTTCGCGCAGCCTGAGTCTCGTCAGCGAGAAAATCAGGGGGAGGAAGCCCGGTGGAAACGCCGGGCTTTTTTCTTTTCCAACACTGCTATTCCTCGCGGCCCAACCAGGAGTGTGGCGACGATGAAGATGGTCGACGTTGGCGAGAAGTCGAAGACCGAGCGCGTGGCCGTGGCCAAGGGCCGGGTGCGCATGTCGAGCGCGGCGTTGACGGCGATTCGTGATCGAACGGTCGAGAAGGGTGACGTGCTGGCCGCGGCCCGCGTCGCTGCGATCATGGGCGCCAAACGCACGCCCGAGTTGGTGCCGCTCTGCCACCCGATCGGGCTGTCGGGAGTCGAGGTCGATCTGTCGGCGGGCTCCGTCGGCGTCGACATCAAGGTCACCGTGAAGACGGTCGACCGCACCGGCGTCGAGATGGAGGCGCTCACCGCCGTCTCGGCCGCGGCGCTCACGGTGTACGACATGCTCAAGTCGATCGATCGCGGCATGGTCATCGAGTCGGTTCAGCTCGAGCACAAGAGCGGTGGGCGCTCGGGCGTGTGGACTCGCAAGGACGTCGGTGACGCGAAGCTCAAGTCGAGGAGGAAGTGATGACGTCGTTGGTGTTCGCGCTGGTGCTCGCTGCCATTCCGGTCGACCCGTTGCTGCCGGGTTCACCCGCGCTCCTTCGGGGCCACACCGACGCGGTCATCTCGGTGGCCTTCAGCCCTGACGGCAAGTCGCTCGCCTCGGGCAGCCGCGACAAGACCGTGCGCGTGTGGGACCTCGAGAGCGGCGCCGTCACCCTCACCGTGCCCGACGCGAAGCAGCAGCCGATCGCGCTGGCGTTCTCGCCCGACGGCAAGCGGCTGGCCATCGGAGACTCCTCGCTCGAGGTGCGCGTCGTCGAGCTGCCGGGCGGCAAGCTGCTGCAGACCTGGCTGCACCCCGACGCGATCGCGCAGGTGGCGTTCGACGCGACGGGCGAGCGCGTGGCCGTCACCGGCATCAACGGTAACGGCGCGCTGCACTCGGTGAAAGACGGCAAGCGCCTGTTCGATCTGCGCGCGAACTCGGTGGTGCTGATGCCCGACGGCAAGGAGGCGCTCGTCTCGTCGGCCGATCACCACCTCAAGTCGATCGACCTGAAGACCGGAAAACCGAAGAAGGATCTCGCGACCGACAACCTGCTCGGCTCGTTGCTGCTCTCGAAAGACGGCAGGGTGCTGCTGAGCTGGAGCCAGAAGAACCCCGACGTGCTGGGCTTCGACGCGAAGACGGGTAAGCGCACCATCACGTTGCCGGGGCCGAAGATCGACAACACGATGCCCGAGAACCGCGGCTCGGCCGAGGTGATGTCGGCGGGCCTCACGCCAGACGGCGCCTTCCTGGTCACCTCGTCGGCCGACAAGGCCATTCGTGTGTGGGACGTGGCGAAGGTGGCGGTGGTGAAGACGTTCGTCACCCAGCAGCAGGCGGCCGTCGCGATCTCTCCCGACGGCGTGTGGGTCGCGGCCACCGACATGGGGCTCGTGAAGCTGTTCAAGAGGTGAGCGCGCGGGGCCCGAGGCTGTCGAAGAGGAACGCGGCCAGCACGAGGGCGTGAGAGATCTCGCCGCGCCTCACCAGCTCGGGAATGCGCCCACGTTCGACCAGCACCAGCTCGATGTCTTCGCTGCCGTCCTGTTTGCCGTCGTGCACCTTGCGGCAGTCACGCGCCAGGTAGCTGTGCAGGCGGTTCGTCTGAATCGCGGGGTTCGGCAGCGAGACGCCCAGCAGTTCCACTGAGCCTGGAACGAAGCCGGTCTCTTCTTCCAGCTCCCTCATGGCGGCGGCTTGAACGTCGGTCTCGTGGGGGTCGACCATGCCTCCGGGGATCTCCAGGGTGTTCGACCAGGTGCCGAAGCGGAACTGCCGCAC
>JAEUJR010000104.1 GCA_016793585.1 Archangium sp. | reverse complement strand
GGCGACGTGGGTGATGGCGGCGGTGAGCGTCGTCTTGCCGTGGTCGACGTGACCGATGGTGCCGACGTTGAAGTGCTGCTTCTTCATGACTGGACTTCTGGGTGCTGGTGTCACGCGCAAAAGGAAAACCCCCTCGAGGGCGCGTGGCCTCGAGGGGGCTTGGTGAGTGGTGGAGTTCGATTCGCTCCGTTCCTCAGCGCATGGCCACACCCCGGCCCCTGGCCGAAGCGGACGATGACGATGAGGAGGAGGAGCGCATCACCAGCACTGACGGGCGCGCGCGCGTGTGCTGACGCGGGAGATCAGCTCGAAGGCGCGCTCACTGCCCGCGGGGGAACTTCGTGCCCGCGCAGAAGTCGCGCTTCGGCCTCACGAGGCCGTCCTCGGTCGCGGTGATGAGGTCTCCCTTCATCGGGCCGGTTCCGGTTTCGGTCACCGAGACCCGCCCATTCTTCCTCGTCATCGTCACGACGTAGTTGGAGCCAGAGCTGTTCACCACGAAGTCACGCTCATCTTCGGTGAGCAGCCGCGCGAGACTCTCGACCTCGTGTCTCCCGGCGGCCTGCATCGAACGACACGGCGCCTCAGCGAGGCGATTGAGCGTGGGCCTGACGATGGGCTCGAGCAAGGCGCCACCGGTCTGCTGGAGCAGCGGCAGCAACGCGGTCGACATCACGAACCTCGGAGCGCTGCCCGCTGGCTGCTGGCTCCAGTGTCTGACCAGCGTGTCGAGTGCAGCCGCCACCGCCTCCTGGTTGGGCGCGGAGTGCGCACTGGCAGCAACGAGCACGGCGACCAACGAGCAAGACACGGTGAGGCTTCGCATCACGTCGCCCCACTACAGCTGCAGCGACTCCCCAAGGTGCCCCGAGAAAACCCGAGGGTCAGCGGGGCTTCGACTTCTTCTCGGCGGCGAACTTCGTCTCGAGCCCGTCGAGCAGCGCCTCGAGGCCGGCCTGGTAGACCTCGTCGAAGTGGTCGTTGCCCAGAAACCGCTGCGCCTCGGCGAGGGCGGTGAGCTCGCGGGGAATCTCGATGCGCACGCCGCTCTGCGCCACCGTCAGGCCCGCGAGCTCGTCGAAGATGGTGCCGTTCGACCAGTTCGCCACGCCCCGGTACACCTCGACGGCCTGCCGCGCGCTCAGCCCATCGGCCATCAACGCGAAGAAGATGCGGTCGAGCAACGCGAGCGCGCGGGGCGTGGTGAAGCGGCGCATGGCCAGCAGCGGAAACGCCTTCGGGTGTCGGCGGCTGATGGCACGATAGTCGTGGGCGACACGAATCGCGCGCGAGCGCCATGACTCCTTCGACGGCGCGGCCACGACGAGCTCGAGCACCAACAGCTCGGCTACCGCGTCGAGAATCGCCTCCTTCGAGGGGAAGTGTTTGTACAGCGCCATGCCCTCGACGTTGAGCACCGCGCCGAGGTTGCGCACGCTCATGGCCTCGAGGCCGTGTTCGTCGATGTACTCGAGCGCGGCCTTCGCGATGCGCTCGGGGTTGAGCGGTTCACGCTTCTTCGTCGACACGGTGCGCTTTCGGGCTGGCACGAACGCGCACGCTGCCACGAACGCGCGGGTTCGTCGCGAGTGGCGTCACCACGTGAGAGAGTTCGGCTCATGTCACGACTGCTCTGGCTGGTGGCGCTCGTCACTTCGTCGGCCTTCGCCACGCCGCTGCAAGACACGCTCAAGAAGGTTCCGCCCATGAAGCTGCCGGTGCACCTCACCGCGAAGCAGACCGTCTCGGTCGCGCTCACGCAGCGAGACATCGACGCGCTGGGCTTCTTGAAGCTCGTGGGCGCTCCGAAGGAGCTGCTGCGCTGGTCGCCCGTCGTCGAAGAGGGCGAGACGCAGAACCTGGTGGCGACGGGCTCGGCGAAGGTGGGCGCCAACACGCTGCTGCTCTTGCGGCACGACCTCGTCTTTCCCATGGGCGCCTTTTCGCGAACGTTCGTGCTCGTCGTCGCGGGCGAGAAGCTGGTGAGCGCGACACTGCTGCACGTGGCCGAAAACGGCGAAGCGGGCGACACCAGCAGCGACGCGACGCTGAGCGCAGACGGCAGCATCACGCGCTCCTTGAAGTCGGTGATTCCCACGTTCGGCGGCGGGCTGCCCGAGACGATGGAGGTGACGTTCTCGGAGTCACAGAAGCTGCGCGCCAACGGCACCTGGGAGCCTCTCGTCTCGAACGCCACGACGCAGAGCGGGAAGTACGTCGACGCGAAGTCGAAGGAGGAGCTGTGGATCTTCGACGCGCTCGTCTTCTACCGCGGCAACGAGTCGAAGCCGTTTCAGCCGCTCGAGTTCGACGGCAAGGGCGTGCGCTTCAAGGGCGCGAAGGCGACGTACTCGCTGGTCTGGGACGCGACGAAACACGCCATCACCTGTACCGACCCGAAGGGCAAGCCGCAGACCTTCACGCGCGAGTGGTGAATCAGCGGTTCGCGTCGGCGAAGGTCTGCAACGCGCTGCCCGCCTCGATGCCGCCGCTGTGCGGGCACGAGCCACCTCACCTCTCGCTGCTCCGCCTTCAGCCGGTCTGCCAGCGCGACCATCGAGCGAATGTTCAAGTCGGGGTCGGCGGAGCGGTCTTTGGGCACCGGCCCGAGCGCGCCCTTCGCGGTGACGAGCGCGTTGTCTCCGAGCACGAGCGCGCCTTCGACGAGAAACGCAGCGCTGCCCGCGGTGTGGCCCGGCACCGAATAGACGCGAACTTCGGTCGAGCCGAAGCGCAGCACCTGCCCATCGGTGAGCACGTCGTCGATGGTGGCATCGCCCTTCACGTACTTCGTCAACACCTCTTACTCGGCAGCGAGCGCAGCGATGCGGGCGTTCGGCAGAATGGCGAGGCCTGCGACGTGGTCCTGGTGGCCGTGGGTGAAGAGCACGGTGCCGACGTCTTCGGGCTTCACGCCGTTCTCGGTGAGGCGCGCGCGCAGCTCTTCAGGGCGCCAGCACGCGTCGAAGAGCACGGGCCCGACGTCGGTCTTCAAGAGAGAACA
>JAEUJR010000071.1 GCA_016793585.1 Archangium sp. | reverse complement strand
TCACGTCGGCGGGCTTCACGTCGGCCGGCTTCACGTCAGGCGGCTTCACGTCTGCCGGCTTCACGTCAGGCGGCTTCACGTCGGCCGGCTTCACGTCGGCGGGCTTCACGTCGGCGGGCTTCACGTCGGCGGGCTTCACGTCGGCCGGCTTCACGTCAGGCGGCTTCACGTCGGCCGGCTTCACGTCGGCCGGCTTCACGTCGGCGGGCTTCACGTCGGCCGGCTTCACGTCAGGGACCTCTTTGGGGACCTCGGGCGTGACGGCGTGGTTGCCACCGAGGAGCACGACGCCGAGGGCGACGACGATGACGGCGACGAGCACGCCGCCCACGATGGCTGGCGTCTTCGACGAGGTGCGCGTGGAGAGCGTTGGAGCCTGCTCCGTTCCCCGCGAGGTGGACTCATCGACCGAATCGGGAATCGGGCCACCCCGCGACTCCCGGCGGCGGGCCGACGGTCGGGGCTCGGTGACCTTCTGCAGCGACATCGCCGTGTCAGCCGTGCCGTCGTCGGCGGGTGCTTCGGGCTGCGAGGGAATCTCGGCGATGACGGTGCGGTCTGAGCGGGCGACCGTCTGCGGCGTGTCGTCGACGAGCGACGGGCTGCTCACCCGCTGCGGCACCGCCTCGAGATGCAGGGGCGTCGCGCGGCTCATCGGCGGCATGGGCGACGTCGGGAAGCCGTGCGGGTGCTGCGCCACCAGCTGCTTGAGCAGCGCGCGCACCGGCTCGAGCGTCGCCGGCCGATTGGCGGGCTCCTTGGCCATCATCTGTTCGACGAGCTGCGAGAGCTCGAGGGGAATGGCCGCGTCGGCGTCGATGAGCCTCGGCACCGGCGCCGTCAGGTGCATCATCACGAGGTCGACCGACGTCGCCGCCGTGAAGGGCAGGCGGCCGGCGAGCAGCTCATACGCCATCACGCCGAGCGCGTAGATGTCGGTGCGTTGATCGGTCGGCTGCGCGCGGGCCTGCTCGGGCGCCATGTAGTCGGGCGTGCCCACGATGAGCGACGCCGAGGTCATCGTCGACGAGGACACGCCCGGGGCCGAGCGCTTCGCCAGACCGAAGTCGAGCAGCTTCAAGAAGCGCTCGCCGTCGTCGTCCACGCAGAGGAACAGGTTCGACGGCTTGAGGTCACGGTGCACGATGCCTGCTTTGTGCGCCGCGAAGAGCGGGCCGGTCGCTTCGAGCAGCAGCTTGAGGGCCTCGCTCTGCGTCAGCCGGCCTTCGCGGTGCAGCAGGTCGTAGACCGTCTCGCCTTCGAGCAGCTCCATGACGAGGTACGGCCGCCCATCGGGCGTGAGCCCGTGCGCGTGAATGTCGACGATGCCACGGTGGCGAACGGCATTGACCGCCTGCGCCTCGGCCAACACGCGCCGCACCAGAATCTGATCAGCCGCGAACTCGGGCTTGATCACCTTGATGGCCACGCGCTTGTTGATGACGGTGTGCAGGCCTTCGTAGACGACGCCCATGCCGCCTTCGCCGAGCGGCCCAACGACCTGGTAGTCACCCAGCTTCGTGTTCAGAAGCGGGTCGCGCACCGAGGTCGCGTCGTCTTTCGCTGGCGAACCGCCCATGGAGTGCCTCGACGCTAGACCGACTGGAGCCCCTTCGCGAGACGACTGTCAGCTGACGGCAGTTCCCCACCTGTTGGTGCAGCGCGGGCCGCCGACCGCGGCCCCGCAGAAATGCGTTGCAGCGCGCGCCTCGTCGCCACTAGTCGGCGGATCACCATGAGCCGCATCTACCGCCAGCTTCCCACCGCAGGAACCCGCATTGGTCTCGCCTTCTCGGGCGGCCTCGACACCCGCGCCGCCGTCGCGTGGATGACGAAGAAGGGCCTCGACGTCTACGCGTACACCGCCGACCTCGCGCAGCCCGACGAGAAGAACGCGTCTGACATTCCGCCCATCGCGACGAAGCACGGCGCGAAGGCCGCGCGGCTCATCGACTGCCG
>JAEUJR010000051.1 GCA_016793585.1 Archangium sp. | reverse complement strand
ACCGAAGTTCGGGCGCGGGTCGGCGCGGTGCTCGTGAATGACCTCGTTCTTGTTCGGAGCGATCTCCATCTGCCCCGCCACCCAGTCGAACTTGAGGAAGGGTTGATAGGCGAGCTGCTTCGTCACCGTCGGCGAGAGCGAGAACTCCATGGCCGTCTGGTCGGCCGTCGGCGCCGCCTCGAGCGACGAGTAGTGCATTTGCAGCACGACGGTGGAGCCGGGCGGAATCAGCACACCACCCCCGCGGGGGAACGTCTGGCCCTGGTAGCCGGGCAACCACGCGGTGAGCAGCTTCACCGGGAACTGCTGCGGGCGGCTGCCGAACGGGCCACCGAAGCACTGGTAGCCGGGGGTCGCGTCTTCCGCGTCCCACATGGGCGGGTACTGCGCGGCTTCGCCATCGACGAGGTACAGCGCGACGTGGTGAACGATCTTCGCGTTGCCCGGCACGCCATTGACGCCGGTGACGTAGGTGGGCGTCGTCATCGGCCAGCGCAGCACGAAGCAGCGGTAGTCGTCGGGCAGCACCTGCGGCACGTAGGCCTCGGGCATCTTGAGCGTGAGGTCGACCTTCGCGAGGCCACCCCCGAGCTCGGGCAGCGCGGCGCCGGGCTTCTTCGAGTCACCTTCGGGCATGCCACCCTCGACCCACTTCTTGATGAGGTCTTTCTGCTCGGCGGTGAGCGACGGGTCGCGCAGGTAGCCACCCACGTCGGTCCCCGTGGCGAGCCAGGGCGGCATGCGGCCCTTCTGCGTCGAGTCGGCGATGGCCGGGCCCATGGTCTTCACGGCCGCGTACGAGTCGAGCACGAAGGGAGCGACGCCTCCCGTCTTGTGACAGTTCGCGCAGCGCCCCTCGATGATGGGCCGAATGTCCTGATGGTACGTCGGCGAGGTGTTGCAGCCGACGAGGCAGAGCAGCGCGAGAACGGGGGCGAAGGAGCGCATGGCGCGGGCTTCTACTCTTCCGTGAAGTTCACGCACCAGCGGTGCACGCGCAGCGCGTCAACGGAGTAAGTCGCCACGCATGGCTGACGCGAACTCACGCTCGGGGCAGACGTACTTCACCGGGCCGATCCTCGATTGGTGCGATCGAACGCACGCGCCGCACGATGAGGCGCTCCAGAACGCGTTCGACGCGCCGGTGCGTGCGGGCATGCCGCCGATTCACGTCGCTCCGTCAGAGGGGAAACTGCTCGAGCTGATGTTGCGCATGGTGGGCGCGAAGCGCGTCGTCGAGCTGGGCACGCTGGCGGGCTACTCGGCGCTTCGGCTCGCGCGCGCGTTGCCCGACGACGGCAAGGTGTGGTCGGTGGAGTTCGACGAGCGGCACGCGACCGTCGCGAAGGCCGTCATCGCGAAGGCCGGGCTGTCGAAGAAGATCGAGGTCTGTCTCGGGCGCGGCGTCGACGTGCTGCCGACGCTCGAAGCGCACGGGCCCTTCTGCGCGGTGTTCATCGACGCCGACAAGGAGTCGTACGACGTCTACGGGCGCTGGGCCGCGAAGCACGTGCGCCGCGGCGGGCTGCTGCTCGGCGACAACTCCTTCCTCTTCACGAACCTGCTCGACGACACGCCCCGCGCGGCCGTGATGCGCAGGTTTCACGAAGAGGCGCGCGCACACTTCGAGACGGTGAACGTGCCGACGCCCGATGGGCTGCTCGTCGGCCTCAAGCGCTGAACGGGAGGAGGCTCACATGGCGAAGGTGCTCGGAGTGGGTGGTGTGTTCTTCGTGTCGAAGAACCCGAAGAAGCTGGCAGCCTGGTATCGGCGCGCGCTCGGGTTCGACATCACGGCGTGGGGCGGCGCGACCTTCGACTGGAAGGAGTCGAAGACGCACCAGCGCATGACGGTCTGGAGCCCGTTCGCGAGCGGCGACTCCTTCAAGCCGTCGAAGGCGCCGTTCATGATCAACCTGCTGGTCGATGATCTCGAGGGCGTGCTGGCGAACCTGAAGAAGAAGCGCGTCACGATCGAGCCGAAGCGTGACGACTCCGAGTTCGGCAAGTTCGCGTGGGTGATGGACCCCGAGGGTCGCAAGCTCGAACTCTGGGAGCCTCCGAAGAAGGCGCGCACCCGGTGATCGCACCGGGGGAAACCACTACCACTCGAGCTTCGATGAGAGACCTGCGGAAACCTGCCGCCACCTTTGCGGACCTGGCGAACGTGCCCGAGACAATGGTCAGATCAGCGACGGGACCCTTCTCGTGCTTCCGCGGCCTGCAATTCCGCATGCGCAGACCGCGTCGAACGCCGGCGGAGACATCAACGGTCGGTTTGGTCGGTCGCGCCCGCCAGGTGGCTGGTGGATTCTCGATGAGCCCGAGCTCCATCTCGCCTCGGACGCACTCGTCCCCGACCTCGCGGGGTGCAAGCGAGAGCGGCTCGCGGCGCTTCCACAAGAGGCCTTTCTGACGCTCGCGCCCGATTGGGTGCTCGAGGTGCTCTCACCCTCGACCGCCTCGATCGATCGCGTGTCGAAGGCCCGCATCTACGCGCGCGAAGGCGTTCGCTGGCTCTGGTTCATCGACCCCATCGCGCGAACGATCGAGGTGAACCGGCTCGAATCGGGTCGATGGCTGCAAATCGCTGCGTACTCGGCAGGCGAACCGGTGCGCGCTGAGCCCTTCGATGCCGTCGAGTTCGACACGACCGATTGGTTCCCCAGTCCATAACGCGTCGATTGCATCGCTCGACCGGGTTGCCGCCCTCTCGCGCTTCGACGTACGCGGCGCGCCCATGACGACCCCCGCAGGCGTTCAACTCGGCACCGGAGAGACGGGCTCGAGCTTTCTTCACCGCGTGCTGCTCGATGCCGCGTCACGGTTTCCCTCGCTCGCCGACGCGAAGGTTCCCGCCGACGCCAAGACGTTCAAGGACGACTTCGGCGACATCGTCACGCGCTTCGAGGCGGCTCGCGTCTGCGCGCCCAATCGTGTGGAGGTCGCGCGTCACCTGCTCCATCTGACCAACGCGGCGATGTTGCTCGACGGTGTGCCGTTGATGGCGGCGCTCGAGGAGCCGGTGACCGCCCCCGAGACGCAGACGCACCAGAGCTCGCCGACCGGCTACGTGCCCGAGGTGTCGCTCGATGGGCGCACGTACCGCGGGCGTGAGATTCAAGTCGCGCTCGACATGCTCCGTGACGCGCACCACCTGACGCACGCCGCGCACCGTGGGCTGTCGTGGGTCGTCGAGCACTTTGCGAACGGGCTCGACCTGCGCGGGCAGCGCTTCGCCATCATCGGAGCCGCGGCAGAGCTCTCTCCTGCGCCGCTGTTGCTCGCGGCCGGCGCGACCGTTCGGTGGCTCGACGTGAAGCCGCCGTCGACGTTCTCGGGCCACCTCGTCACGTCGCTCGGCGGAGACGACGTGCTGCACCAGCCGCGCACCGTCGCCGCCGCGTTGAGAGAGTTCGCGAAAGAGGGCCCGGTGCACGTGGGGCTCTTCGCGTACGCGCCGGGAGCGGGCCGTGAGCTGCGCCTCGCCGCCGCGATGGACTCCATCGTTCACAGCCTCGGCACGAACGTCGTGAAGTCGGTGTCGCTGTACATCTCGCCGACGTCTCCCGGAGAGCTGCAGGCGGAGGACCTCGACGTCTCGTCGATGCGTGAAGCGTCTCCGGCGTGGTGGCAGCGCGGCTTCGCGGGCGTGCGTGCCCTGAAGGGGCCGGGCTCGTATGGCGCTCCGCAGGCTCGCGTCGCGCGTGGCGCCATCTCGTTGCAGGGCGCGGCGTATCAGGCGGCGCAGTACCTCACGAAGTTGATCAGCTCCGAGGTGCTCGCGGTCGATGGGCTCGGCGGCAAACCGCTGACGGTCTCGGCCAACGTGGCTGGCATCACCGAGACGAGGTCGCTGTCGCATCCGCTCTTCCAGATCGCGTTCCAGGGGGCGCCCGCGTTCGGCGTGCGCATCTTCAAGCCCGACACGACGCGTGCGTTGAGCGGGCTGTTGATGCTGCACGACCTGCTCAACCCCGAAGCGCCCGGTGCGAAGAAGCACGAGACCGAGCTGCACACGGCGCGCGCGCTTCGCAGTCAGCAGATTCACGGTGGCGCGTACGCCCTGCCCTGGCAGTTCGAGTCGGCGGTGCGCACGGCGGCGGTGGTCGGGTTGGGCAAGCGGCCAGACCTGCTGCTCCGTCGACGCTGAAGTCTCCTCGCCCGCTGCACCAATTCTGCACGCGTGCGTGGTGAGGTTCCGCCCATGACGTCGGGCCAACGCCTTCCACGCGCGCTGCTGGTGGTGCTGCTGCTCGGCATCTACTCGACGCTCGGCGTGGTGCGCGTCGTCTCGAACGCGCTGCGTGACGCGAACCTGCTGCGGGTGAGTGTCGCGTTCATCTTTGGCCTGGTGCTCACGGCGCTGTCGCTCGTGGTGTTCAAGACGAGAGAGCTGCGAACACCACGCGCGTTCGTCACGGCGCTTGGGCTGCTGGCCATCTACGCCTTCGTCATCTGGCCGATGGAGAGCCCGGAAGAGAAGCTGCACTTCGTCGAATACGGCGCGGTCGGTGTGCTCGCGTTCCTCTCGGCACCAGAGCGATGGAGCGAACTCAAACGTCTCGCCGCGGCCGTGCTCTTCACGGCTGCTGCCGGGTGGATCGACGAAGGCATTCAGGCGCTGTTGCCGAGCCGCTACTACGACCTGCGTGACGTCGGCTTCAACGCGCTCGCGGGGCTGCTGTCGGTCTGCGGGCTCGGCGTGTTCCGGTTCATCTCGAGGCGTTGATGCATGCGTGATGGTGACGCGCCACTGCTCGCGGTGCTGTTGGCCGGACTCCTCGTCTTGCTCGGAGCCATGGCCGCGACGGGCCGCCTCGAACGCCTGACGAACTCGTTCCACGCGCTGCAGGCGTGCCCTGAACGTCTGGTGACACGAAGCGAGCGGAATCGATCACTGCCCGTTCATCATGAATGCCGGGCGTCACCACGAAGCACCCACGACCGAGTTCTTCGAAAGGTGCGCACGTGAAACGAGTGCTCGTGTTCCTCCTCCTCTCGGCCTGCGATCGCACCCGGCTCGTGCCTGCGCTCGCGTACTCCGAGGCGGCGATCTGCATCGACGGTGACTTCACACTCACGCGCGCGACGCCGGCGGTCATGCTGGTGCTCGATCGTTCGGGCTCGATGGAGACGGCGTTCGGCAGTGGAACTCGATGGACGACGCTGCGGGGCACGCTCTCGGCCACGCTGCCTACGCTCGGAGAGGAAGTCGAGGTGGGCGCGTTCCTCTACCCTGCAGCCAGCCTCTCGTCTGGGCAGTGCACGGTGCCGACGACGCCCGCGCTCACGCCGATGGCGAACCAGGTCGCCGCAGTGCGCTCGTTGCTCTCGTCGACGAGCCCCGGCGGAGCGACTCCGACGGCCGACGCCATCGACGCTGCTGCGAACGCGCTCGAGAACTCGGTGTCGACCGACAAACCACGCGCGCTCGTGCTCGCGACCGACGGGGCCCCGAACTGCAACCCGTCACTTCTTCCCGCGACCTGCACCTGCGTCGACGGCAAGCAGTGCGTCAGCGCCGAACGTTGCCTCGATGACACGCGAACGGCCGCGCGCATCAAGACGTGGGCGAGCGCGGGCGTTCCGACGTGGGTCATCGGCATCGCGAGTGACGCGACGCTCTCGGGCGTCTTGAACTCGCTCGCGAAGGCGGGCGGTCGGCCGAACGTCGGCACGAACGCGTTCTTCTCTGCGGCGTCTCCGACCGAGCTCACCGCCGCGTTCACCGAGATTCAGGCGCAGCTGCGGTCGTGCGTGTTCGTCTCTCCATCGGTTCCCGACGTCGGCGGCGTGATGACCGTGACGATGGACGGCGTGGAGTTGGTGGAAGACGCGACGAACGGATGGATGTGGGGCGCGATGGAGCGCGGCGAGCTCGTGCTCCGCGGAGAGGCGTGCACCCGAGCGATGTCGTCGAAGACCGGCACCATCTCGCTCACCGTGCGTTGCGCTTCGACCGACGCGGGAACGCCGTACGTCACGCTCGAATGAGAGGCAGAAAAACCGCACCCGCCGCGGAATTCCTGCCACTCGACGCAAGGCACAAGTTCAGCCCGAGGAGCGCGAACCGACTCAGTCGCGACGCGCTTCGATCGATCGATGCGAGATGACCTGTGAGCGCATGGGCTCTCCGCGCTCGACGTGTCGGCCATTCGCCAGAAAGTTCTGAAACTGCGCCGGCAACCCGTGCGCGCGCTTCCAGTTCGCGTCGTCCATCAACTGGTAGTGCACGTGCGGCTCGGTCGACATGCCGCTGTTGCCACACCGGGCGACCTGCTGGCCCGCAACGACACGCTGACCGGGCTTCACCGACACGCTGCCCTTCTGCAGGTGGCCCAGCAGCGAGAACTCGCCGGTGCCGTGGTCGATGACGACCGAGTTGCCGTACAGCACGCCCGGTCGCGGCTGGTTCGGCACGTTGTCAGGCGCGTCGTTCACCACCTCGACCACCACGCCATCGCCCGGCGCGAGCAACGGCTGCCCCCACGCGTAGTAGTCCTCGTTCTTCGTGCCGTCGCCCGTGAACGTGCCCGGGCCCTTCACGATGAACACATCCATCGCGTAGCGCATGTCGGGCACCGGCGTGTGGCGGTTGTCGTCGTACTTGCGCCCGCCCCACAACACGAACCACGCGCCGTCGAACGGCAACCGCAGGTCGGCCTGCGTCTTGTGCAGGCCCGAGACCGTCGGAGCCTCTTTCACCGCCGGCCGCGTCACCATGGCCGAGAGGGAGCCATTCGCGTCGAAGGTCAGCTCGAGCTCCATGCCGCGCGCCCAGTTCGTCACTGCCGAGACCCGGCGATAGAGCGTGCCGCCGCCCTTCTCGACCATCGCTTCGGTGATGACGCGAACCTCGGCGCCGAGACTGCCCCGCGTCGCGTTGATCAACCCGAGCAACCCCGCCTCGGTGCCGACCTGCGCGCGCAACGCCGGGCTGCTCGTTCGCCACGCCAGCGTCGTGCGGCCCGCGTACACGTCCTCTGCGAGCGCGCGCGCCTCCTTCAGAGACGGAGCCTGGGCGAGAGCGACGCTGATCAGGGTGACGGCGAACACGGGCGGCGAATCATGCAGAGATCCGCGCTCCGCTGCACGTCTCAATCACGCGACGATGTCGGTGCTCGTCTCACTCGAAGGGAATGATGCTCAGCTTGTCGCCGGCCTTCACCTTGAGCAGCTCGCGCGCGCGCCTGGGAATGTAGACGACCTGATCATCGAAGCGGACCTGCGAGCGCACCGCGCGGAACCGGTTTGCGCCGGTGGTGCGCGTCACGGCGACCAGGCACTCGTCGGCTTCCTGCTCGAGGTGTTTGTCGCCGAGCGTCGCCGTGCGGAACCGCCGAATGAGCGAGACGTCGTCGAGGTTCGCTTCGTAGTGCGGGCCACCGTCGAACGGGTCGATGTGGTCGACGTACTTGAAGCCGATGCGCTCGAGCATGCGCTGCACGCCGCGCGTCTCGGGGCCGACCTCTCCGATGAGCTTCTGCACCTTCTCGGGGAACAACGTCGCC
>JAEUJR010000035.1 GCA_016793585.1 Archangium sp. | reverse complement strand
GCAGCTGCCAGCCCTGATGATCGAGAAGGGTGCCCAGCTCGCAAAGATCGACAAGGAGATCGCCGGCATCGGCTGGTCTGCGAACCCCGAGGCCAGGGCGCGCAAGTCGCAGCTCGGTCAGCAGCGCGCGCAGGTGAGCGGTGAGCTCGAGTCGCTCAAGAACGAGTCGAAGCAGTTCCAGGACAAGGCTCGCGAGGCGAGCCGTCAGCGCATGAACATGCTGCGCTAGAAGCCGACGCCCGTGGCCTTGGGCGCAGGCAGAGACAACGCGATTCGGCCCGGCTTCGCGGGGTCTCCGTAGAGCTGCTGGTAGATCACGTAGTCGGCCAGCACCTGCTTCACGTAGCCGCGCGTCTCTTTGTACGGAATCTCCTCGGTCCACTCGTCGAGCGGCAAGGTTCCGCGCTGGTTCATCCACTTCGCCACTGCCGACGGCCCTGCGTTGTACGAGGCCGCGCAGAGCCCGGGGTGGCCCATGCGATCGAGCAGCGCCGAGAGGTACCAGGTGCCGAAGCGCACGTTCACCTCGGGCGCGTAGAGATCGTCGGGCGCGGGCGTCGTCGTCTTCAGCTCCAGCGCGATTGCTTTCGCCGTCGGCGGAATGATCTGCATGAGACCGCGCGCATCGGCGCTGCTGACGACCTCGGGCCGAAAGCCGCTCTCGCGACGCATGATCGCCCACGCGAGGAAGGGGTCGAGCCCGACCTCGGCCGCGCGCGCTTCGACGGTCTCTCGATAGGCGCGCGGGTACATCAGCATCAGCGCCTCGGGCCGTTTGCCCGTGTACACCTGCCCCCAGAGCCAGCGCGCAGCGAGCCCGTGCGCCGGCCCGTACTCGCTGATCGTCTGCAGCGCGTGCCCCAGCGAGAGCGCGTCATCTGACGAGCCCACCGTACCCACGACGCGGTTCACTTCGTCGGCGGCGTCTCGCAGCAGGCCCGTCTTCGCCAGCTCGAGCGCGAGGCTCAACGAAGCGGGTGGGGCGACCTTGAGCGCCTTCGGCGTCTCGGTGAACAGCTTCGGCAACGGCTGGTTGAGCTCGCGAAGGCGCTCGATGGCCAGCACCGAGTAGAGCGTGCCGGGGAAGGCCTGGGCGATCTCGCGGTACTCCTGCGCGACGTCGATCGGCACGCCGCCGTCGGCCGCAGCGCGCGTCGACTCCGCGACGCCGCCGTCCTCCAGCGTCGTCTTCGTCGAGACCCGCCGCAGCCTGCCGAGCTGGGCGAAGCGGGCGCTCCAGTAGCGGGCCTGCGCCACGAGCGACGACTTCGGGAACTCGTCCATCAATGCCGCGAGGCTGTTGCGTGCATCATCGAAGCGGCCGAGCCGAAAGAGCGCCCACGCGCGAAACCACTTCGCCTCGTCGCGCTTCTTCGACGACTGGTGGCGCAGCTCGAACTGATCGAAGTCGGCGACCGCCTGCGCGTACTTTCCATCGGCGAGCGAGACCCACGAGCCCAGATACGCCGCGTCGTCGGAGTTGCCGTTGTCGGGGTACTTCGCGTCGAGAGCCAGCATCAACGCGCGCGCCTTTTCGTGTTCCTGAGCGCGCATGAGCCGTCGCGCCTTCGTCATCATCGCTTCGGCGGCAGCCGCTGGCCGGCCCGTGGTCATCGCGAGCTCGAGCTGGGCGAACGCGTCGGCTTCCTGCCCCTTCGCGAGCAGCGCCTGACCGCGGAGCAACGCGACCCGCGCGAGGCCTCCCTGCTGATCCTTCCCCTCGGGAACGACCGTGCCATCGAGCTGAGAGAGCGCCTCCGAAGGAGCCCCCTGCGCGATCAACGCCTGCGAGCGCATCAGCTGCTCTTCGAAGGTGAACGCGGGGGTGCCATCGAACGACAACAGCCGCATCGCCTCGGCCGCGTGCGGGTGGGTGGGGAACCGAATCAGAATCGTCCGCAGATCCTTCTGGGCGTCGGCGCGGGCCTGGGTCGCCAGGCGCGCGTAGGCCCGCGAGAGCAGGGCTTCGGCGGTCGGCGTCTCGGAGGCCGCCTGCTCGAGCACCGGTCTCGCCTTCGCCGCCTGACCGAGATCGAGCTGCAGCTCGGCCATGCGCAGCTCGATTCGCCTCGACAACGACGGTGGCGCGCTCGGCTTCGCCTTCGTGAGCGTCTTGAGCGCCAGCGCGCGCTGCCCCGAGTACGCCTGGGCCTCGCCCAGGTACCACCCGTGAAACGCCTCGAGCTTCTTCGGCGGCTTCACCGACGACAGCTGATTCGCAGCGCGCGCCGCTTCACCTTCCGACAGCCACAACACGCCGGTGAGCAGTGACAGTCTGGAGTGGTCGCTACAGGGTTTTGTCACACCTGCGTCAGACGCGTTCGCGCACGCCTCGAGCTCACGCTGTGCCTGCGCTCCGAGATTGGGAGCGTGCACGCGCACCGCTTCGATCAGCTCACGCGACTGGGCGAAGGAAGGCGCGGCTCCGAGGAGAAAACCGAACGCAGCGATGATCACGCCTGCTCTGCGTGGGGACCCCGGTTTGACATTCGTTGGATGGTTGCCGTACACGCTGCCGCGTCGAATCGTAATCGAGGTTCGAAGCAGGAAACGGAGTGAATCCGATAAGGATTCCGCGCTCGCCGGGTTGACCGCACGATTCACGGGTCCATACGGTGCGCCGCGATTCCGAGCAGGGGAGAGAAGTTGCAGGCGCAGGGCGGGGGGCGAAGCTCGGAAATGACTCACGGAAGAGGGTAGTCGCAGAGGTCTCAAAGACGAGTGAGCGTATTTTCTGATTCTGCAGTCGGGGGGAAGTTTTCCAGGGAGGCCGAACGATCATGAAGCCGTGTCCGACCGAACTACCGCAGAGCATCAACCC
>JAEUJR010000002.1 GCA_016793585.1 Archangium sp. | reverse complement strand
TATCGGCCGAAGCGCTGTTCCGGGGAGGGGGTCATCGACCAGTTGCCGACCAGCATCATTCCATCGAGCCGCGACGAGGGGGAGATTCCCGACAGGCCCGGGCCGCGTCGGAAGCATGCTAGGCACGAGGCGCCCATGAGCACCGAGCAGACCGAGCTGATTCCCGGGGCTGGCTCCACCGTCGTTCAGTCGTTCGAGCTCACCGCCGAGTGGCGCGGCGCGGCTCCGCTCACCTGGCGCTCGACGGGAGCCACCTGTGCCATCGGCTCGCACCCGTCGAACGACGTCGTCATCGACGCGACGCACGTCTCACGCTTCCACTGCGAGCTGCGGCTGACCTCGCGTGGCCTGTCGATTCGCGACCTGGGCAGCAGCAACGGCACGCTCGTCGATGGCGTTCCGGTGGTCGAAGCGTTCTTGCGCAGCGGCAGCCGCGTCGTCATCGGCTCGGCCACGCTCGAGGTGAGACTCACGAGCGCGCAGAACACCATCGCCACCTCGAGCCGCGACGCCTTCGGAGCCCTGCGCGGAAGCTCGGCGGTCATGCGCACGGTGTTCGCGCAGCTCGAGAAGGCCGCGCAATCGAACATCTCGGTCTTCCTCGAAGGCGAGACAGGCACGGGGAAAGAAGAGGCGGCGAACGCGCTGCACGAGCACTCCGCCCGGGCGAGCAAGCCCTTCGTCGTCATCGACTGCAGCGCCCTGCCCGGCACGCTGCTCGAGAGCGAGCTGTTCGGCCACGAGCGAGGCGCCTTCACCGGCGCGAGCGCGACCCGCATCGGCGCCTTCGAAGCGGCGGCCGGCGGCACGGTGTTTCTCGACGAGGTGGGCGAGCTGCCGCTCGACCTGCAGCCGAAGCTGTTGCGAGTGCTCGAGGCCCAGGAGTTCCGTCGCGTGGGCTCGAACGTCACCCGCAACGCCGACGTGCGGGTCGTGAGCGCGACGAATCGCGACCTGCGCCGGGAGATCAACGAAGGCCGGTTTCGCTCAGACCTGTACTTTCGTCTCGCCGTGTACCGCGTGGTGTTGCCGCCGCTGCGGGCGCACCTCGAAGACGTGCCATTGCTCGCGCGCACGCTGCTCAGCTCGCTCGGCGCGCCGGCGACGCAGGTCGAGACCATCTGCACGCCCGCGTTCCTCGCCACGCTGAAGGCGTCTCCGTGGCTGGGCAACGTGCGGGAGCTGCGAAACCACCTCGAGCGGTGCCTGCTCTTCTCGACGGGGCTGCCGCTCGAGGAGCAGGGTGTGCCGCTCGCAGCGCCTCAGCAGGTCGACGTCACGCGGCAGCTCGCCGACGAACGGCGTCGCCACGTCGACGCGTTCGAGCGGGAGTACGTACGGCTGCTGCTCGAAGCCCATGCCGACGACGTACCCAAAGCAGCAGCGGCGGCCGGCGTCGACCGTGCGTACCTGTATCGAATGATCAAACGCCTCGGCCTTCGCCAGGCGTGATCAATTGCTCATCAACAGCGAGAGCAGCAGCACCACCGGGCCCTGGTAGGCGGCCATCGGCTCGGTGATCTCCCACGACGAGCCGGTACAGGCGCTGCCGTTCCACGCGCAGGCGACCGAGAAGTCGCGGTAGGCGTACGCGGGCCGGTTGAGGTTCGGAATCGCGAAGGTGCCGCTGTACGCGGGGTTGGGCCCACCGACGACGAAGCCGGGCGCGGGACCGTGCGTCGACGTCTGGGTATCGGCGGGATGGTAGGGATAGAGCGGCTCGACGGCCGTGGCAGGTTTGCCATTGTAGGTGACGTTGCCGTGATCGCCGTCGCCGCCGGTGTACGAGAACCAGGCGTGGTACATCTGAAACGACGAGTGCTCACCGCCGTAGCGCGCCATGTTCGTGAGGTAGAGCATGTTGAGCGGGTTTCGCCCGAGCAGGTAGTGGGCGTACTTCTGCCCCTGCGCCTCGATGGCCGCCTGGGTCTGGCTTCCAAACACGCCGAGCCGCGCCGCCATGAGCAGGTGTGCTCCGTAAGCGCCCTGGCTGCGGTTGCTGCCCCAGCCCGTGTCCCAATTGTTGCCAGGCGCGCCGAAGAGCCCGCTGTAGACCCCGGCCTGCTGGAAGGCGGGGGTCACGACGGCTCCGGCAATTCCGGTACGTGCCTTGTTCTTCACGGTCGTCGTCGCGTTCGTGTTGAGCAGCAGATGGAACGCGCCGGTCGACAGCACGCTCTCACCAGGAGTGACCTGATACGGAATGAGCCCATCGAAGGTGTCCCACGGGAAGTTCTCGGTCACGGTGCGCGCCGAGGTGATGGTCGAGTCCATGCGATGCACGGCCGAGGCGGCGGCGGCCTTGAGGCGCTGCTCGGAGCCCGTGAGGTTCTGGCCAGCGAGCCAGCTCCACCCCAGCGTCGCCGCCGCCGCGTAGCCGTTGCCGATGGTCATCTGACCTGCCGCGCGGAACACCGTGGCGGCGTGGGCGAGCGAGAGCACGGCGTTGCCGGTGGCCGCCGCGATGGTGACGCCTCCTCCAGACCAACCATTTCCATCGGGTGCAGTGGCGTCGAAATAGACGCGGCCCTCGTTCGAGGCCGACGGGGGCGAGTTGATGGAGTTGCTCGCGGGAGCGCGCCCCTTTGCGGAGGTCAAGAAATGACCGTCGGGGCGCTGCATGCGCACGTAGAAGTCGAGCTCGTACTTCACCTCGTCGAGCAGGTCGGGAACGCCGTTGCCGCTCTCGGGGATGTTGAGCTGCGAGTCGAGCCACGCGGTGGGGTGCAGCTCGTACGCAAAGAGCAGCTCGGGTACGCCGCGGCCCCAGAGCGTCTTCTGGTAGTCGCCGGCGTCGTGCCAACCGCCGCGAAGGTCGAGCGTGCCGTCGTTCGCAGAGCCCGGGCCAGCGGTGAGCGCCAGGTCAGACATGTGACACGCCCCGTCGACCCACTGGCCGCCGGCGGTCGTCGCCCCCGAGACGACGTCGTTCGCGAAAGGCAATACACGCGCCTGATTGCAGCGTTGAAAATAGAACATCTTCACCGCGACCCGCGCGACGACATCGTAGACATCTGGCGCGATGCGGAAGGCGTAGGACCGGAGCTGAGCTCCGGGAAGGTAGGCGTAGTAGTCGCCGGTCGTGGTGAGCGCGGAGAAGTCGGCTTGCGAGACCTGGTCCTGTGAGTCTTCGTCGAGGGTGGTGGCGCTCGAGGTGACGGTCAAGGCGACGGAGTTGTTCGAGACGCGGCGAATTTCGACGCTCTCTGCCGCGTGACCGAGCAGCACCACGACCTTGGTGTCTGCGGGCCGCCAGCCGATGTTGTCGACGTGAACGGCAAGCGAGAGCGTTCCCAGCGGAGTCGCCGACCCACCTCCTGCAGCGCCGCCCGCGGTCGCGGTCCCTCCGCCGGTCGCCGCGCCTCCCGCGCTCGCAGTTCCACCGGCGCTCGCGGTTCCACCGGCACGTCCGCCTGCGCTCGCAGTTCCGCCTGCGCTCGCAGTTCCGCCTGCGCTCGCAGTTCCACCGGCGCTCGCAGTTCCGCCTGCGCTCGCCGTTCCGCCTGCGCTCGCAGTTCCGCCCGCGCTCGCAGTTCCGCCCGCGCTCGCAGTTCCCCCTGCGCTCGCAGTTCCGCCCGCGCTCGCAACTCCGCCCGCGCTCGCAACTCCGCCCGCGCTCGCAGTTCCGCCCGCGCTCGAGGCCACTCCACCAGCGGTCGCGCCACCGTCGACCTCGCTCCCGACGCCGTCACAAGCCGACAGAACCACCACCAACACCGCGCGGAGCAATCGCATGAACTGCCCTTCCGAATGACCTGAGCCCTCGTCGTACGACGTCGAGCGTGCGACCCGCTCTGCACTCGGCAGACCAAGCGCGATCCCACTGCAACCGCTGGCCGCTCGAGCGCGCAGTGACCTCCGAGGTCACTGGCGAGTGACCTTCTGAGACACTGCGCACGATGCACGGTGCGTCGAGGTGTCGGTCACGTGCGGCGC
>JAEUJR010000268.1 GCA_016793585.1 Archangium sp. | reverse complement strand
ATGGGCGCACGGGCGGCGATGAGCGCCTGCAACGAGGCAGCACACGCGGCGCCGGTGCGGTGTTCTTGAAAGGCGGCCTCCGTCCACGTTCGGCGCGCGGAGAGCAGCGCTTCGGGTGTGGCCTTCGAGACGTCGAAGTCGTGCCACGGCAGCTGCTCGACCTCGGGGCGCAGTTGACGGTAGCGGCGCTCGACCGCTCCGCCCCACATGCTCAGCTCGAAGAGCTCTTCTCCCGGTTTCATGAGCCGGCGTCGGCAGGCTTCGGCGGCTCGGGCGGCGGGCTCGGCACGTCGTCGATGCACACGCCTCCATCTTTCACGCACACCGGCGCCATGAGGTTGCCGGTGACCATCGGCTTCTTGCAGCCGACTGACAGCATCGCGAGGCCCGCGGTCGCGACGAGCAGTGGGCGGGCGACGGGCTTCTTCACGGGCCGCCGTCTCGCGTTCCACCGTCGGTGCCGCCGTCGGTCGAGGTCGTGGTGCACTTCGAGAGGTCCGTGCCTCCGTCGGGGCAGGTCGGCGCGAGGAGGTTGCCGCTGGTGACACCTCCACACGCTCCGACGCCGAGCAGCGCGAGCCCTGCCGAGGCGATGAGGAGCGGACGAAGTGACCTGGGTTTGCGGGGGGTCGACATGGAGGCGAACCGTAGCATGGCCGGTCGTTGACTCCCGAGGGCAAGCGCTGGTCAGGTGCTGCCGTGCGGAGCGCGCTGATCATCGGAGTCCTCCTGCTCACCGGCTGCCCTCGGCCAGGCGTCGATCAGTGCGAGCCAGCCATCGTCGCGCCTGAAGGCGTCGCGGCTCCCGCGGGCTCGACGACCGAGGTGACCGTGCGCTTTTTCAACCCGACCGCGAAGCCACTGCACGTGACGCAGCTCGAGTTGGCGGCTGGCGCACCCTTCTCGTTCCGCTTCGAGCCGAAGGACTTCACCGTCGAGCCCGGCAGCTGCGAGCGGCCCAACGAAGTCGGGCTGGTGCTGCGGTTCGCTCCGACGAAAGTGGGTCGTGTGGAAGTCCCGCTGCAGCTGCAGCTCGAGGGAGCAGCTACCACCATTGCCCTGAGCGGCATGGGAACAGGCCCACTGCTCAGCGCCGCGGGGGTCGTGAACTTCGGGTACCTCGGTCTGGCGCCGTCGGCGGCTCGTGAGCTCGACGTTCGAAACATCGGAACGATGGGCACGAGCCTCGAGGTGTCGGTCACCTCGGTGACGGCGACGAGTCCGAACACCACTGAGCAGGAGCTGTGCATCGGGCGCCTGGAGCGAGGGGCGTGTGTGCCGATGACGCGCGTGACGGTTTCGAGGGAGGCGGCGTTTCCGCTGGTGGTCGTGCCCCGCTCGGCGGGCGGCAAGACGTGGAACGTCGAGGTTCGCGCGGGAACTCAGTCGTTCGTGGTGCGCGTCATCGCGAACGTCGTCGACACCAGGCGGTGTCAGCTGACGGCCATTCCGGCGCGGCTCGCGTTCGGAGCCGTGCTCGCTCCAGCGACAGACACGCGCTCGACGGTGCTTCGCAACGTGGGCGCCGACCCCTGCGTCCTGCTTCAGGCGACGACGAGCGACCCG
This sequence comes from Archangium sp., assembly GCA_016793585.1. The sequence continues at coordinate 6,405 of JAEUJR010000268.1, read as the reverse complement.
CAGTTCCGGGTGCTGAACTGGCCCATGACCTCGCAGTTGCTCCCTGCTTCAGGCTCACTCGAGGTGAAGGCGCAGGCCTCGCTCACCTCGACACGCGGCGCGACTGGCACGCTGACCTTCGAGCTCGCACCGACGACCGATGGAGGCGGGGAGTCCTTCAGCATTCCGGTGGACGCGACCCCGCCCGCGAGCTGCCTGGTCTTGACACCTGACCCACTCGACTTTGGCGTCGTGCGCACCGGCTGCTCGACGCCTGCCCGCGCGGTGACGCTCTACAACGTGTGCGAGCGACCCTTGCTGATCTCGAGGTTCACGGTCGACCCGCCATTCACGCTTGTCTCGGGACCTTCGGCGCCGCTGTCGTTGACCCAGGGCCAGCCTGTCGCGGTCACGATCTCGGCCATGCCGGTCTCGATGGTTGGAGCTGTCACGAGCGCGCTTCGCGTGACACTTCACGACGGGGAGGACACGTTCCTTGGGCTCACGGCACGCATGGAGCCTCACACCCAGCAGACCGACGTGTTCCGCTTCGATGAGCGGGCATTGGTCGATCTCGTGCTCGTGCTCGATGACTCACCGTCGTTCGCGCGGCAGCACGCCCACGTGCGGAGCGAGCTGAGTCGAATGTCGGCCTGGGTGCAGCTGCAGAAGCCAAACATCAACACGCGCATCGCCGTCACCACGACGGACGTCACGAACAACGGACCTCGAGGACGTTTCAGAACAACGGACGGCGGCGTGCGCTGGGCCGCCGGTGACGACTCGTCGTTCAGCTCGACGTTCGACGAGCTCACCCGTCTGACCACGACCGGAGCCGAGCACCAGTCGTGCATCGAAGCCGCAGCACGCGCCGTGACGGAGCCACTCGCGAGTGACCCACAGGGCAATGGAGGGTTTCACCGACCGCGCGGGGTGACGAGCGTCGTCTGCATCACCGACGATCTCGAGAACTCGACGACACCAGAGGCCTGGCGCGCGCAACTGCAGGCGCTCGATGCCGGCCAACGCTTCTCGTACTCGGTCGTTGGACCGTTCGGTTCGACCTGTTCAGTCGATGCGCTGGACGAAGGCGGAACTCACGCGGCCAACGTGACGCCGTTCTGGGGAATCACCACCGACGTCTGCGGCCCGTGGGAGCTGTACTCGATTGGCGGCTTCGGCGGCGGGCAGCGCACGACGTTCTTCCTGACCTCCACTCCGGTTCCGTCGTCGCTCGAGGTGGTGTTCGACGGCGTCCGCCTGCCGGCACAGTCGGGCAGTTGGCGCTACGACGCAGCCAGCAACGCCGTCATCATGGACCCGAACGTTCTCGGGCTCGACCCGCGCTCATTGATCATCACCTACGAGAACCCGTGCCCGTGACGACGCGGGTCTTTGCCGTCCTGCTGCTCTGCGCCTGCTCGAAGGGCGCCGGTCTGCTGCCCGCCGATTGCCGGCCATCGGTGCAGGGCCCGACGCTCACCTTGCCAGTGGAACTCGGAACGACCGCGACGATTCCCATCACCTTCTCGAACCCGCTCCCGTTGCCGCTCGAAGTGAACCAGCTCTCGCTCACCGATGGTGAGGGGTTCACGTTCAAGGACGACCGCCGTTCGTTGCTCGTGCCCGCGGGCTCGTGTGACCGGCCGGGGCAGCTGACGCTCGAGGTCGAGTTCACCGCGACGAAGCTGGTGGCGCAGCGCGCGACGTTGACCGGCGTGATGGGCACGGAGCCGTTCTCGCTCGCGGTGAGCGCGACCGGGAACGGGCCGATGTTCGAGGCGCCCTCCGCGTTCACGTTCGGCCCCGTCGTGTTGGCGCCCGTCGAGCGTGGGCTCCCCGTTCGCAACATCGGCACGGTCGACTCGTCGCTGGTGGTGAAGCTCACGGCGCTGCGCGCGCTGAACGCCGAGACCAGCGTCGACGAACTCTGCGTGGGCACCATCGTGAACGGCGCGTGTCTGCCGACGACCCGCTTCACGGTGACGCGGCAGGCGTCGCTCCCGTTGCGGCTGCGCCCGACGACTCCGGGAGAGAAGTCGTGGCAGCTGATCATCACGCCAGAGACGCGCGGCGCGATGCCGGTCACGGTCGCCATCTCGGCGCGAGTCATCGATGAGCGCGGCTGTGCGCTGCAACCCTCGCGACGGCGCCTGAGCTTCGGGCTCACGCCCATGGAGCGACAGCTGCTGACCATCGCGAACGTGGGGTCGACGCCGTGCATTCTTCGCGGCGCGCGCATCGACGACAACCCCGCCTTCACCGTCAGCGGGCCGACTCCACTCGTGCTCGACACCAACCGCAGGGTCGAGTTTCTCGTCGGTGCGAACTTCGATCGCACCTCGTCGCTGCGTGACGCGACGGTCGTCGTCGACGCCATGCCTCGCGCGCTTCACGTGCCGGTCGCCTTCGACCTCGGTGGCCCCGAGTGCCTCACGCTACCCACGGTGCTCGACTTCGCGCCCGCCATCGCGGGGTGCGTCAGCCCTCCGCGCTCCATCACGCTGGCGAATCAGTGTGCGCGGTCGTTGGTGTTGAAGAACGTGACCGCGACGGCGCCCTTCGTCATCGCGAACCTGCCAGCGATTCCCCCCGCGGGTCTTCCACTGCAGCCGGGCGCGATGCCGACCATCATCGGGCTCGCCACGCAGGGCGGAGCCGATGCAGGAAGCGCCACAGGTCAGCTCGTCGTCGAAGTCGTTGGAGGAAGACTGACGGTGCCGCTCAATGGCAGCACGACGCCACGAGCTGAACGCACCGACCGCTACTCGTTTCTCTCGCCACCGATCGACTGGGTCTTCGTGCTCGACGATTCGAGTTCGTTCGTTCCCCACCATGCGCGCGTTCAGACTGGGCTCGCCGCCTTCCAGAGTGCGCTCGCGGGTCGAAATGCGAACGCGCGGGTGGCCGTCACCACCACGTCGGTCGGCGGCCCGAGCGCTGGCCATTTCAGACGCCTCGACGGCGGCGCCTGGCTCGACTCCTCCGACCCCCGGTTCATCTCGAAGTTCTCTCAGCTCACCGCCCTCACGAGCGACGGCTCGGAGCAGCCTTCCTGCCTCGAAGCAGCGGTGCGTGCCGTCACGCCGCCGCTGACAGCCGACGGAGGCGCGAACGAAGGCTTTCGCCGCTCGGGCGCGCTGGCGCTCGTGTGCATCACCGACGACGTCGACGTCTCGCCTGACACCTACCGCGCGGCCCTCACCCAGCTCGGCCCCGCCACGTCATACTCAGTGGTCGGGCCGTTCGACCCCGCCTGCCCCACCGTCGGCCACGACGACGGAGGTCATCGCGCGGCGGTCGAGTCTGTCAGTGGCGTCGCGGCCGATTTGTGCTCGCCGTTCGCGAACGACTTCGTTCGAACAGACACGTTCAACCGACAGCGATTCTTCCTGAGCGCACAACCTGAGTTGGCTGGGCTCAGCGTCGAGCTCGACTCCCTGCCCGTGCTGCCAGACCTTCCTGATGGCGGGGTGCTGTGGCGCTACCTTCCCATGAACAACGCGGTCGAGTTCCCGGGGCCCATCGAGTCGACGGAGCTCGTCGTGCACTACCGCACGCCGTGTCAGTGAAGTCAGTCTGCCGCGCAGCTTCCCGCCAACCGCAACACGGCTGGGTTGAGCGGCTCGAGCTTCAACAGCTCGGCGCGCAGCGCACGGGCGGCGTCGACGCGGTGCTCTCCACACAGCGTGAGCACCTCGAGCGCGCGCGCCTCGGTTCGGAAGTGGCCGTCTTCGAAGCGTGAGTGGTACGCGCCCAACCGAACTCGCGCCTCCGCCCAGTTGGCGACATCGGTCGCGTGCAGAATGCCCTCGAGCGTTTCGAGCTCGGCGGCGAGCGAGCGGTCGTCGACGACGGGCTCGGGCGTGGGAGCGGCCTGCGGCGCGGGCGTCGGCTTCGAGGTCGCGACGAGGACCCGCGGCGTCGGGGCGGCCGTCGGCTTCTGGTCGCCAACCGGAGGCGTGACGGTCTCGACGACGACCGGAGCTGGCTCGACCACCACGGCTGGCTCGACGACCGGCGCCGGGCGCGCGGCGAGGGCCTGCTCCGCCGCGAGGGCCCGCTGCTCGGCGGCCAGGGCTCGGCGCTCGAAGACCTGCTTCGTCACGGTGAACGTCGCGATGGTCGCGACCGAGGCCGAGACGACGCCGATGGCGACCACCTTCGCGAACGAGACGCCCGCGGCGACCGTGGTGAGGCCGGCGCCGGTCAGCACCGCGCCACGCATGCGACGTCGCACGTCGTTCGGCATCGCCGGCGTTCCCTGGCGGGCCTTGCGCAACAGCTCATTCGTCTCGGAGCCGAGCTCACTCATGACACACGCTCCCTGCTTCGTCGGTGCTGCACGAGCGTCTCGAAGCGCTGACGGGCCAGCCGCAGCCGCGACGAGACGGTGTTCGCGTTCGCACCGGTGATGTCCGAAATCTCCCGCAGCGTGAGCTCTTCGAACTCGGCGAGCACGAAGACGGTGCGCTGCTCCTCCGAGAGTTGCTCGAGCAACCCCTGCACGAGCGTGAAGGCCTCACGCTCTTCGAGGGCCTGCGAAGGCTCGCGCGGCGAAATGCGGGGAAGGCGCGCGACCTGGGCGAGGTGCGCTTGTGAGCGCAGCTGCCCGCGGCGTGCACCTCGTAGAACGGCTCGAGCCCGGCGCCGATGGCCTCTGCGACCTTCCGCGTGTTTCCGAACAGCGATTCGTAGACGACGAGGGCCCTCTTGCGTGTCTCCGTCATGGCGTGCCTCCACGTCGGAGCGCCAGCAACTCGCGTGCTCGAACGGTGTCGCGAAGGTCACGAGCTGAGGCTCTCGAATTTCTGAGGACGCCGGCGCGACGCGTGCTCGCAACCACCATTGTCGCTGATGGCCGGCGTTGTCATGGAAGCTGCAAGCGCCTCGTCGTGCCCCGCCCATGAGAACGTCGCTCTTCGTGCTTTGCCTCGCAGGCTGTGCTGGCCCCCTCCTACCCGACGCGGGCTCCGAGGTACCCGACGCGGGCGTCTTCACCGAAGCCCCTGCCCTGCTCTTCGAGCGCATCGAGCCCGACGGCGGCGTGTGGTTCGCGCGCTTGTTCGCCGATGGTGGCGTGAGCGAACGCTTGCCCGGACCGCTCCACGGCCAACGGCCCGCAGTGAGCCCGGACCGCGCGACGATTCTCTTCTCGGCACCCGACCCGACTGATCAGCTCGGCACACCGGTGGTCTGGTCGCTCCAGCTGCCCGCGGGCACCCCGACGCGCCTCTCGGCGTCGCTTCAAGCAGTCGAGCTCGAGCCCACCTTTTCGCCCGACGGCACCGAGGTGCTCTTCATGTCGCAAGGTGACGACCCCCGTGGAGACATCGTGCGCGCCTCGTTCCGCGATGGTGGCCTGGTCGACCTCACGAACCTCACGCCGTCGGCCCAATCCATCCCCGACCGCACACCCGCGTGGTCGCCCGACGGCCAGCACATCGTCTTCACCTCGTACCGCGCGGGCAGCCCGTCGCTCTGGCTCATGAACCGTGACGGCTCGAACCCGACACAGCTCACGCAGGGCGGCAACTTCGGCGACTTCAGCCCGAGCTGGTCTCCGCGCGGCCACACCATCGCGTTCCACCGCGTGTCGGCCGCCGGCTCGCAGGTCGGCCTCGTGCACCTCGATGGCGGAGCGCCGCGCTTCTTCGACCTGCCCGGCCGCGTCTACGACGCCCGCTTCTCACCCGACGGTGAACGCCTCGCCGCCTGGGGCCGCTTCGACGATGGCGCCGTGGAAGACCTCGCGCTCCTCACGCTCGACGGAGGGCTGACGCGAGTTCACACCGGTGGCCAGGAGCGGCACCCGACCTGGTGGTGACGCAGAGCAGAGCTACGGCCTTCCGTCGTCGTTGACCCCCCACGTCACGACCCGTACAAGCCGCGCGCCTCTCAAAGGAGCTCTGCATGCGTCTGTCCCTGCTGCTCGCCTGTGCAGCCGTCCTCACCATCGGCTGCGAGAAGAAGACTTCGACCGACCCGAAGCCTGCAGAGGTCAAGCAGCCGGTCGCCGACACGAAGCCCGCCGAGCCCGCGAAGCCGCCCGAGCCCAAGCCCGCCGAAGACGTGCTGCTCCTCGGAGAGGTCGGCTCGCTCACCGGCAGTGAAGCCGCCTTCGGCATTTCGACCCGCGACGGCATCGCCATGGCCATCGACGAGGCGAACGAGGCCGGCGGCGTGAAGGGCAAGAAGCTGGCAGTGCGCGTCTACGACGACCAGTCGAAGCCCGAAGAGGCCGCCAGCGCCGTCACGCGCCTCATCACGCAAGACAAGGTGCTCGTGATTCTCGGAGAGGTCGCCTCGTCGAACTCGCTCGCCATGGCGCCCAAGGCCCAGGAGGCGAAGACGCCGATGATCAGCCCCTCGTCGACCAACCCCAAGGTGACCGAGATCGGCGACTACATCTTCCGCGTCTGCTTC
>JAEUJR010001144.1 GCA_016793585.1 Archangium sp. | reverse complement strand
CCGGCGAGCCTCAACCCGCTCGAGAACCCGAAGCGCCTCGATGGGCTGCTCAAGCTGAGCGACCTCGACGACCTCTCGCCGCGAGACCTCAAGCTGCTGCGCAACACCATCTTCGCGCGCAAGGGCCGGCCCTTCGAGACGCCGCTGGTGAAGGGCCACTTCAAGACGGTCGCCTGGTACGTGGTGAACCCGAAGTACTCCGACAAGCTGCTCACCGACGTCGACAAGAAGAACGTGAAGCTCATTCAGTCACTCGAGAAGCAGCTCAAACGAGAGGCCGAAGCGAACTTCATGGTCGCGGCCTGATAGGCCGCACGGTCCCCCGGGAGGGGATCAGAAGTCAGCGCGGTGCAGGGTCTTGTTGGTGAGCACCGACCCGAGCGACTCGAGGAGCGCCAGGTCGAGGCTCGCGTCGTCGGGCAGCCGTGCACGTGCTCCGTGCAGGCCTGCACGCACGGGAATGGCGGTCGCTTTCGTCACCGCGCGGCCGTCGAGCTCGAGTCGAATCAGCAGCCCCTCGTCTTCGGTGGTGCAGTCACAGTCGAAGGCGAGGTTGCCGAGGCCCCACGCGATGACGGTGGAGCCACGACGTTCGACGGCGCCGATGGCATGGCTGCCGTGGGCGAGCACCGCCGAGGCGCCCGACTTCACCGCGAGCTCGACGGCGTCACGGAGCACGGCGTCTGGCAGGTAGAGCGGCTCGGCCAGCACGTGGAACAACACGATGACCGGGCGATACGTCGAGAGCTGCGTCTGCAGGTCGGGAGGAATGCCCTTCGAGAGATCGACCTGGAGCATCGTCGACGTGTGACCGAGCGGCGCGATGCCGACGGACTCCAACACCGTCCTGGTCCAGGCCGGGTCGTCACCGTCGAGCGCGTGGTTGTTGTCGATGCCCGCAGCGATGACGTTGGCGGCCTTCAGTCGCGCGGCCGAATCGGGCGGGTTGAAGAGCGCCTGCGCCGTCGACGGTCGCGGCTGCTTCGAGATAGGTCCTTCGAGGTTCACGACGAGGGGCCCATCGAGCCGAAGGTCTTCCAGCGCCGCGCCGCCGCGTTCACCGAAGTGCACGTCTCCGCCGAACCAGAGCACGCGCGGCTGTTCAGGCGTCACGCCACGATGACAGCCCGCGAGCAGCAACAGCAGCGCGAGTCTCACGGCCGCCAGACGAGGTGCGCCGCGCTCGAGGGGCAGGCGTGCGCGAACTCGTGAGACCTCGAGAGCGCGACCGAGACCGACTCACGTGGCGTCGCGACGAAGCCCTTCTTCAGGAAGTAGTCGCGCGCGGTGGTCGTGAGGAGCGAGACCGACACGAGGCCCAGCTTGCGTGCTTCGGCGAGCCGTTCTTCGACGAGCGCAGCGCCAATTCCCTTGCCTGCCCGTGACGACTCCACTGCCACCGAGCGCAAGAGCCCATCGTCAGCGTGACGTTCGAGGGCGGCGACGCCGACCAGCTTCGAGCCCTCGACCGCGACGACGTACGCACCGGGAAACTGAGCGCCATCGGTCGGCAGCTTCAGCGCCACGAGCAGCGCTTCGACGCTCGCCCAATCGTCGGGCTTCGCCTGACGCAGCCGCCACGACGACGACCAGCCGAACTCCACCGCCAGATCGCCGAGCCGCTCGACACGCGAGTCACCATCGAGCTTCAGCCCGATGAACCGAACACCGGCCGAGCCCGCCGACTGCCGGTCGTACTTCGAGTCACCGACCATCACGGCGTCAGCGGGAGCGACCTGCAGCTCCTTCAACGCGAGCTGCACGAGATCGGGCGCCGGCTTCGCGTTCGCCACGCGATCGGCCGTCGCTCTCACTTCGAACAGATGCGCCAGCTTCGCGTGCTCGAGAATCGCCTTCGTCAACGGAGCCACGGTGTTGGTGACGAGCGCGACCTCGAGCCCCCGCGCCCGCAGCGCCTCGACCACCGGCGCCGCCTCGGGGTTCACCCACATCGCGTCGAGGTGCTTCACGAACTCCGAGACGTAGAAGGCGTCGAGCTCGGCGACGGTGCACGACAGCCCGAACACGGGAATGTCGGCGGCCGTACCCTGACCGAAGGTCGGGAAGAACTCCTCGCGCGTGATGGCGCGGTTTCGAAAACGCACGCCCGCCGCCTCGACGACGCGAAACCAGACCTCCTCG